>NZ_JBMVFX010000013.1:0-128659 GCF_049538415.1 Cellulosimicrobium sp. AB352
CCACCCCACACGGGGTGGGCCTTCGGCATTTCCGCACCCAGCACGCCGACTCGCTGGTGCCGCAGCACGCCGTGCAGAGCGCGTGCGAGAGCCGCCGACCGGACCGGACGCCACCGCGCATCCACTGCCCTGAGGGACGCCGGGTTGCCGCATCGTGAGCGGGTCGCCGGTGGCACGGCAGGAGCCTCGTCGTCCCGTCGTGGGAGGATGGCCTGCGCAAACTTCAGAACGAGAGGGAACCCCGGTGAACGACACCCCCCGTGAGCCCGAGCCGGATCGTCCGTCCGCGGGCGACGACCGCGGCGGTCGCCGCGACCGTGACGGCCGGCAGGATCCTCCCCGTGAGGGACGTGGCCGGCAGGGCGGCGCGCCGTCGGGCGACCGCCGTGGCGGGCCCGCCCGGGGAGCGGGCCGAGGCGCCGGGGACCAGCGGGGCCGCCGCGAGGGCGGATACCGTGGTCGGCGCGACGACGATCGGGGCCGCCCGGGCGGTGACCGGCCCGCACGGGACGGCGCGAGCCGCGGTACCGGCGGACGCCCGGACCGCGACCGGCGCGACGGGGCTCGCGGCACCGGTGACGCCCGGAGCGGCGACCGCTCCGAGCGTCGGGGTGCGTGGGGCGAGCGTGGCGACGCGTCGCGTGGTCCGCGGCGGGAGTACGGCGCAGCCCGTGACGACCGGTCGCGTCCTCGGGACGGTGACAGCGGGTCGCGTCCGTGGCGTGACGGTGCGGACCGGCCGGCACGGGGCGGCGACGCGGGTCGGGGTCGCTTTGACCGCGACTCCGCGGGCGGGCGCCGGGGACCGGGCGGACCGCGCGACGATCGCCGCGGTGGTGACCGTCCCGGTGGCGAGCGCCGGGGTCACGCCCCGCGCGCCGGGGCGGGGCGCGACCGCGAGGGCTTCGACCGCCGTCCCGAGCCCCGGCACCCTGCCGGCCCGGACCTGCCCGAGGACGTGCAGATCTCCCAGCTCGACCGCGCGGCGCGCGGCAGGCTGCGGACGCTGAGCAAGGACACCGCCGAGGTCGTCGGGCGCCACCTCGTCATGGCCGGCCGTCTCATCGACACCGACCCGGAGCTCGCGTACGAGCACGCCCAGGCGGCGGTGCGTCGGGCGGGTCGCGTCGACGTGGCGCGCGAGGCCGCGGGCCTGACGGCCTACCGGACCGGACGGTACGCCGAGGCCCTGCGCGAGCTGCGCACGGTGCGCCGTCTCAACGGGTCGTCGGAGCACCTGCCGATCATGGCCGACTGCGAGCGCGGCCTGGGGCGGCCGGAGCGCGCGCTCGCCCTCGCGTCGTCGGACGAGGCCGCGACCTTGGACGACGTCGGCCGGACCGAGCTGGCGATCGTCGTGAGCGGCGCGCGCGTCGATCTCGGCGAGCTCGACGCCGCGCTCGCGGCGCTCGACAACGTGCCGCCGGTCGGCCGCGGCGGCGAGCTCGGCGCCCGCGTGCTCCAGGCGCGCGCGTCCGTCCTGGAGCTCGCCGGCCGCACGGAGGAGGCCGCCGAGATCCTCGCCGGCATCGACGCGCGCCTGCTGGCGGCCGCGCTCGGAGAGGAGGACGAGGACGTCGTCGTCTACGACCTGAGCGAGGAGCTCGAGGGGGCGGACGAGGATGCGGACGGCTCGGAAGAGCCCGACGCCACGACCGACGAGCCCGGTGGTGCTCCTGACGCGGACGAGGCCGGGCCGGCGTCGTCCGGCTCGGACGAGGGCGAGACGGACGAGGGCGAGACGGACGAGGGCGAGACGGACGGGGGCGACCGGTGAGCGCGGGCCTGCTCGCGAGCGACGTCGCCCTCGCGGACCGCTACGACCTCGCGCTGGTCGACCTCGACGGGGTCGCGTACCGCGGGCACGAGCCGATCGAGCACGCGTCCGAGGGCCTCACGGCCGCGCGGGGGCGCGGGATGCGGCTCGTCTTCGTGACGAACAACGCGTCCCGCGAGCCCGAGTCGGTCGCGGAGCAGCTCACCGGTCTCGACATCCCGACCACGCCGGACGAGGTGATGACCGCGGCGCAGGCCGCAGCGGCCCTCCTGCGGACCCGGCTCGAGCCGGGTGCGCGCGTCCTCGTCGTCGGTGGCGCGGGTCTGCTGACGGCGGTGCGCGAGGCGGGCTTCGTCGTCGTGGCGAGCGCGGACGACGAGCCGGACGCCGTCGCGCAGGGGTTCGCGCCCGAGCTCGGCTGGACCCAGCTCGCCGAGGCCGCCTACGCCGTCCAGCGCGGTGCCTGGCACGTGGCGAGCAACCTCGACCTGTCCCTCCCGACGGCCCGCGGGTTCGCACCGGGCAACGGGTCGCTCGTCGGGGCGGTGCGGGCCGCCACGGGCGTGACGCCCGACAGCGCCGGCAAGCCGTCGCCCACGATGTACGGCCTCGCGATCGACCGGGCGGGCGCGCGGGCGCCGCTGGTCGTCGGCGACCGCCTGGACACCGACCTCGCCGGAGCGCGTGCCGGGGGCTACCCCGGTCTGCACGTGCTCACGGGCGTGAGCACCGCGCGGGACGCGATCCTCGCGGAGCCCGGGCTGCGGCCGCACTACCTGGGCGCGGACCTGCGCAGCCTCCTGGAGCCGCACCCCGCGCCCGAGCGCGGCGCCGAGGGCTGGTGGACGTGCGGTGACACCGCGGCGCGCGTCGACGACGGCGTGCTCCGGCTGGACGTGCGTGGCGCGGCGACGATCGACACGGTGCGGGCCGCGGCGTCGGCCGCCTGGGCGGCGGTCGACGAGGGCCTGCCCGTCGACCCGGCGAGCGTCCCCGACCTCCCGGTGGGGACGCACTGACGGCACGCGGGGCGGACCACGGCGGCGACGCGCGGCGCGCGGCGCGCTTCCGGCACCGCGCACGGTCGTCCGTGGGACGCTACCGGTAGCGTGGTCCGCGGTCCCGGGGCGACCCCGGGCGACGAGCGACCAGACAGGAGGCAGGACATGACGGACGGTCCGCAGCGACCCGTGCCCGGTCCGCCTCCGGGCCGTGCGACCGACCCGGGCGCCGGCGACGCGGAGGGCGCCCTCGAGCCAGTGCTCGCTCGCCTCGCCGATCTGGACGGCCTCGCGACCACCGACCACGTGGGGGTGCTGGAGGCCGTGCACGACGCGCTGGTCGCCGAGCTGGCCCGCGCGGAGGACTGAGCGTGGGGGAGCGGGACGACGCCCGGCTGGACGGCGAGCTCGTCCGGCGCGGGCTCGCACGGTCGCGTCGGCACGCGGCGGAGCTCGTCGCGGCGGGCCGCGTGACGCGTGCCGGGACGGTGCTCACCAAGCCGTCGACCGGTGTCCGCCCGGAGGACGTCGTCGAGGTGGCCCCCGACCCGGACGACCCGGGCTACGCGTCCCGGGCCGCGTTCAAGCTCGCGGGCGTCCTCGACGCGCTCGACGCGATCGCGGGCGAGAGCTCGGCGGAGTCGGGGGCGTTGCCCCGCGGCCCGGTGGTCGACGGCGCGCGGTGCCTCGACCTCGGTGCGTCGACCGGGGGTTTCACCGACGTGCTGCTGCGGCGCGGCGCGCGCGAGGTCGTCGCGGTCGACGTGGGTCACGACCAGCTCGTGCCTGCGCTGCGCGCCGACCCGCGCGTCGTCGTGCACGAAGGGCTCAACGTGCGCGACCTGTCGCCCGCGCACGTGGGGGTCGTGCCCGACGTCGTGGTCGGCGACCTCTCGTTCATCTCGCTGGCGATGGTCCTGCCCGCGGTGGCCGGCGTCGTCGGGCCCGGGACGGACCTCCTGCTGCTCGTGAAGCCCCAGTTCGAGGTCGGCCGCGAGCGGCTCGGCAGCGGCGGGGTCGTGCGCGACCCGGCGCTGCACGTCGAGGTCATCGCCGCGGTCGCGCGGCACGCCGCGCTGGTCGGCCTGCGGCCGCTCGCCGTCGTGCCGAGCCCGCTCCCCGGTCCGAGCGGCAACCGCGAGTACTTCTGGTGGCTGCGCGCGGGCGACCCGGGCCGGGCCGACGGCGCGGCGTTCGAGGACGAGGCGCTCGAGGCCGCCGCGGCGCAGGCCGTCGCGTGGCAGCCGGGGCCCGACGGCGGCCCGCCCCCGGTCGTCGCGGCCGCCCGCGCCGCGGCTGCGTCCGCCGAGCTGTCCGTCGAACCGCCCGCCGAACCGCCCGCCGAGACGTCCGCCCGACCTTCCGCCGGGGCCGTCCCGCCATCGGCACCGCACGCCGCACCGGGTGCGACCGAGACCACCGACCGACCCCTGACCGGAGGAGCAGCGTGACGCGACGCGTCCTGATCGTCACCCACGGCGGCCGCCCCGAGGCGGTCGTCGCGCTGCACGAGGCGGTGAGCGAGCTCGAGCGCGCCGGGTTCGAGGTGACGCTGCACGACGACGACCTCGCGGAGTCGTTCGGCGACCACATGGCGCGCACGCGGGCGCGCGAGGGCGTCGCGGAGTCCGAGGTCGTCATCGTGCTCGGCGGTGACGGCACGATCCTGCGGGCCGCGGAGCTCACCCACGGCACGGGCGTGCCGCTGCTGGGCGTGAACCTGGGCCACGTCGGGTTCCTGGCGGAGAGCGAGCGCGAGGACCTGCGCGCGGCGGTCGGCCGCCTCGCGGCGTTCGACTACACGGTCGAGGAGCGCACGATCGTCGAGGTCCGTGCCTACCTGCCGGGAGAGCCGGAGCCGCTCGTCGGCTGGGCCCTCAACGAGGCGACGGTGGAGAAGGCGCAGCGCGAGCGCATGATCGAGGTCGTGCTCGGCGTCGACGGCCGCCCGCTCTCGTCGTTCGGGTGCGACGGCGTCATCACGGCGACCGCGACGGGGTCGACGGCGCACGCGTTCTCGGCCGGCGGGCCCGTGATGTGGCCCGAGGTCGACGCGGTGCTCGTCGTGCCGCTCGCGGCGCACGCGCTGTTCGCGCGCCCGCTCGTCGTCGGTCCCCGCTCGACGATCACGGTCGACGTGCTGCCGGACTCGGCGTCGTCGGGCGTCCTCACGTGCGACGGCCGCCGCCGCATCGACCTGCCGAACGGCTCGCGCGTCGAGGTGCGGCGCTCGGACACGCCGCTGCGTCTCGCGCGCCTGAGCACGGCGCCGTTCACGGACCGGCTGGTGTCGAAGTTCTCGCTGCCGGTGGTCGGGTGGCGCGAGCGCGCGGCAAGCGTCGCCGCGACGGCGGGCACCACCGCGGAGCGCGCCGCCGCCGCTCCGGGCGGCGCGGGCGAGACGGCCAGGCTCCCGGGCGACGGGGGCACCACGGACGAGGAGGAGTGAGCGTGCTCGAGGAGATCGCGATCGAGAACCTCGGGGTCATCCGGTCGGCGCGCGTCCCGGTCGGCGCCGGGCTGACGGTGATCACGGGCGAGACGGGTGCCGGCAAGACGATGGTCCTCACCGGCCTCGGCCTGCTCATGGGCGGCAAGGCGGACCCGGCGACGGTGCGACCGGGCGCGGCGAGCGCCGTCGTGGAGGGCCGGGTGCGCGTCGCGGACCGCCCGGCGGTCGCGCAGCGCGTCGACGACGCGGGCGGGCAGGTCGACGACGACGGCTCGGTCGTCATCCTGCGCACGGTCGCCGCGGAGGGCCGCTCGCGCGCGCACCTCGGCGGGCGCAGCGTCCCGCAGGGCGTCCTCGCCGAGATCGCCGACGACCTCGTCACGGTGCACGGCCAGTCGGACCAGCTCCGGCTGCGCACCGCGAGCCGACAGCGCACAGCGCTCGACGCGTTCGCCGGGCCGCAGCACGCCGAGCTCCTCGGGCAGTACCGCGAGGCGTGGGCCGAGCGGGCGGCGCTGCAGGCGCAGATCGACGACATCGAGACGCGCGCCGGCGAGCGCGCCCGTGAGGCGGAGCTGCTGCGCCTCGGGCTCGCCGAGGTCGAGCGGGTCGCGCCCCAGCCGGGCGAGGACGTCGAGCTCACCGCGCTCGTCGCGCGGCTCGGGAACGTCGAGGAGCTCCGGGTCGCCGCGCAGCTCGCGCACGACGCCGTCGCGGGAGACGAGGCCGCGGAGCCGCAGGAGAACGCCGTCGTGTCGGTCGACCGCGCGCGCCGCGCGCTCGAGTCGGTGGCCGGGACGGACCCCGCGCTCGCCCGCCTCGCCGAGCGGCTCGCCGAGGTGGGGTACGTGCTGGCCGACGTGGCCACGGAGATCTCGGGCTACGTCGAGGACCTAGCCGCGGACCCGGCGGGTCTCGAGTCCGCGCACGCGCGCCTCGCCGAGCTGGGGACGCTCACGCGCAGCTACGGGGAGACGGTCGACGACGTCCTCGCCTGGGCGAGCGATGCGGGGCTGCGGCTCCTGGACCTGGACGACGGCGGCGAGCGGCTCCAGGCCGCGACGGCGCGCCGCGACGAGCTCGACGCGGAGCTGGACCGGCTCGGCACGGCGATCACGGCCTCGCGCGAGCGGGCCGCCGCCGAGCTCGCCGCGGCCGTGACCGACGAGCTGCGCGGGCTCGCGATGGGCGGGGCGAGCCTCGTCGTGGACGTCGAGCGGGCAGAGGAGCCCGGCCCGTGGGGCGTCGACGCGGTGACGTTCTCGCTCGTCGCGCACGCGGGCGCTCCCGCCCGCCCGCTGGGCAAGGGGGCGTCGGGCGGCGAGCTGTCGCGCGTCATGCTCGCGATCGAGGTCGCGCTCGCGACGGCCGCCGTCGACGGCACCGGCCAGGTGCTGCCCACGTTCGTGTTCGACGAGGTCGACGCCGGGGTCGGGGGCAAGGCGGCCGTGGAGGTGGGGCGCCGGCTCGCGTCGCTCGCGCGGCGCACCCAGGTCGTCGTCGTCACCCACCTCGCGCAGGTCGCGGCGTTCGCGGACGTGCAGCTCGTCGTCACGAAGGCGTCGGGCGAGGGCGACCCGTCGACCGCGGTCACGGTCACCGGTGTGCGCGAGGTCACGGGGGAGGAGCGCGTCCGCGAGCTCGCGCGGATGCTCTCGGGCCAGGAGGACTCCGACGCGGCCCGCCGCCACGCGGTGGAGCTTCTGGAGTCGTCGGTCGTGGGACGATAGGGCACGATGAGACTCACTCTGCGCAAAGCCTCCCTGCCGGAGGCCGGGTCCGGCACGCTCGGCCCGGCCAAGGTCGACGCGCGCACGAAGGCGCTCACGAAGCGGCTCAACCCGGGCGACGTCGCGGTGATCGACCACGTCGACATCGACCGGGTCGCCGCCGACGCGCTCGTCGCCGCGAAGCCGTCCGCCGTGCTCAACGCGGCCAAGTCGGTCTCGGGCCGTTACCCGAACCTCGGCCCCGACGTCCTCGTCGAGGCCGGCATCGTGCTCGTCGACGACCTCGGCCCCGCGATCATGGCGATCCCCGAGGGCCGCGTGGTGCGGCTCGACGGCGGCAAGGTCTACCTGGGCGACGACCTCGTCGCCGAGGGCGTGCTGCAGAGCGAGGAGACGGTCGCGCGCAGCCTCGAGGAGGCGCGCGCCAACCTCTCGGTCGAGATCGAGTCGTTCGCCGAGAACACGATGAACTACCTGCGCCGCGAGCGGGACCTCCTGCTCGACGGCGTCGGCGTCCCGGACATCCGTACGTCCATCGAGGGGCGTCAGGTCCTCATCGTCGTGCGCGGCTACCACTACCGCGAGGACCTCGCGACGCTGCGCCCCTACATCACCGAGTACCGCCCGGTGCTCATCGGCGTGGACGGCGGCGCGGACGCGATCCTCGACGCGGGGTGGAAGCCCGACATGATCGTCGGCGACATGGACTCGGTCTCCGACCGCGCGCTGAGCAGCGGCGCGGAGATCGTCGTGCACGCCTACCGCGACGGCAAGGCGCCCGGCCTCGAGCGCGTGCAGGAGCTCGGCGTCGAGCCCGTCGTCTTCCCGGCGACCGGCACGAGCGAGGACATCGCGATGCTCCTCGCCGACGACAAGGGCGCCGAGGTGATCGTGGCCGTCGGCACGCACGCGACGCTCGTCGAGTTCCTCGACAAGGGTCGTGCGGGCATGGCGAGCACGTTCCTCACCCGGCTCCGGGTCGGCGGCAAGCTCGTCGACGCCAAGGGCGTGTCGCGCCTGTACCGGCACCGGATCTCCAACCTCCAGCTCTGGCTCCTGTCGATCGCCGGGCTCCTCGCCGTCGTCGCGGCGCTGTGGTCGACGGCGGCGGGCCAGACGTTCTTCGGGATCGTGGGCGCCCGGTTCGACGACCTCTGGTCGTGGATCGGGACGCTCTTCTCGGGCGGCGGCTGATCCCGCCGGGCCGTCGTGGTCGACGGCCCGCGCACGTGCCTGCGGCCCGTGCCCTCCGGCGGCCAGCGCCGACCCTGACCCTTGCCAGCACGCAGCAGCTCGAACCGAAGGACACCACCGCACAGTGATCGACTTCAGGTACCACATCGTCTCGTTGATCTCGGTCTTCCTGGCGCTCGCCGTGGGGATCATCCTCGGCGCGGGCCCGCTCCAGGGCGCGATCGGCGACCAGCTCACCGGGCAGGTGGAGCAGCTGCGCACCGAGCGCAACGAGCTGCGCGACCAGCTCGACCAGGCGAACGTGACGCTCGGCGACGACGCACGGTACATCGAGGCCGCGGGCCCGCAGCTCGTCGCGGGCTCCCTCCAGGACCGTCGCGTGGCCGTCGTCGACCTGGACGGGGCGGACGACGAGCGCGACGACGCGGTGACCGCGCAGCTCGAGACGGCGGGTGCGTCCGTCGTCGGGCACGTGCGCCTCACGGACTCGTGGACGAGCCAGGACGAGGAGAGCGCGCGGCAGACGGTGGCCGAGGGTCTCGGCGACAAGCTGGGCGACGTCCCGCAGGACGCGACCCCCGAGCAGCGGCTGTCGCGCGCGCTCGCGCTGTCGCTCACGGGGGCGGCGCCGTCGAGCACGGAGGAGCGCAGCCCCGAGGCGCTCGAGCTCGAGGCGCTGCTCGAGCGCTTCGCGCTCGTCGACGTGGTCTCCGAGCAGACGCTGCCCGCGGACGTGGTCCTGCTGCTCGGGGGCTCCGCGCCCTCGCCGGCCACCCCCGCCGCGGAGGGTGAGGAGCCGCCCGCACCCGACACCTACGCGGTCGACATCGAGGTCCAGGTGGCCGTCGCCGCGCAGGAGGTCGCCGGAGCCGCGCTGGTCGCCGGCCCGACGGCGGTCTCGGGCGACGTCGTCTCGACGATCCGCGCGAACGAGGACCTTTCCTCGACCGTCTCGACCGTCAGCGGCATCGAGGCCGAGCCGGGCCGGATCAACGTCCCGCTCGCGCTCGCCGCGCGGCTCGCGGACCAGGTGGGGCAGTTCGGGTTCGAGGAGAGCGCGACGGCCGTCCTCCCGCCCGCGGTCGAGCTCCCGCCGGTGACGCGCACGACGGCGTCCCCCGCCGGCGCGCAGGACGCCGCGGCGGGCGACACCACGGGCGAACCGGCCGGTGACGGGGCCGACGTCGAGCAGGCCGGCGACGGCGCGGGGGAGGGCTGACGTGGGGCGCGCGCTGCGCACGCTCGCGGCCGCCGGCGTCGCCGCGACGGTGACGGCCGCGGCACGCCGCACGGCCGGGTCGCGTGCGCCCGGGGGCGCGGAGCGATGGACCCGGACCAACCACCGGGGCGAGCCGATCAGCCTGCTCGAGGGTCCGGCCGTGGCCGCCGGCCTCGTCGCCGGCACGCTCGCGGCGGGAGGCGACGCCCGCACGCGCGCGGCGGTCGCCCTCGCGACGGCGAGCGCGGGCACGTTCGGCCTCGTCGACGACCTCGCGGAGGACACGACGAGCCGCACCAAGGGTCTGCGCGGCCACCTCGGCGCGCTCGCGCAGGGTCGGGTCACGACGGGTGCGCTGAAGATCCTCGGGATCAGCGGCGTCTCGCTCGTCGCGGCGGCGATCGGCACGCGACGCACGGGCGGTGCCTTCGGGCACCTCGTGGACGTGGGCGTGAACGGCGCGCTCATGGCCGGCACCGCGAACCTGCTCAACCTCCTCGACCTGCGGCCGGGGCGCGCCCTCAAGGCCGCCGGCGCGGCGTCGCTCCCGTACCTCGGCACCGCCGCCGCGCCGACGACGGGGGCCGTCCTGGGTGCCGCCGTCGCCGCGGCCCCGGGGGACCTCGGCGAGCGCGACATGCTCGGCGACTGCGGCGCGAACGCGCTCGGTGCCGCGCTGGGCTCCCAGGTCGCGTTCACCGCGCCTCGCCCGGTGCGCTGGCTCGCTCTGGCGGGCGTCGTGGGGCTCACCCTCGCGAGCGAGAAGGTGAGCTTCTCGAAGGTCATCGAGGGCAACGACGCGCTGCGGCGCGTGGACGCGTGGGGCCGGCGCCCGGCGTGAGCGCGGGGGCGGGGCGGCTGCGCGCCGCCACGGGCACCCTGGCGGGCGCCGCCGCGATGATCACGCTCGTGACGATCGCGAGCCGCCTCGTCGGGTTCGCACGGTCGCTCGTGCAGTCCTTCGCCGTCGGCACCGAGGGCGTCGGGTCGGCGTTCACGGCGGCGAACCTCCTGCCGAACGTGCTGTTCGAGGTCGCCGCGGGCGGTGCGCTCGCCGGTTCGGTGGTCCCGCTCCTCGCCGGGCCCATCGCCCGGCGCGCGGGCACCGAGGTCTCGCGCATCGCCTCGGCGCTGCTCGGGTGGACGCTCGTCGTGCTCGTCCCGCTCGGGGCGCTGCTCGCGCTCCTCGCGGAGCCGATCGCGTCCCTCCTCATGCTGCCGAAGCATCCCGAGCTCGTCGACGTCACGGCGACCTTCGTGCGTGTGTTCGCCCTCCAGGTGCCGCTCTACGGGCTCGCGGTCGTGCTCGGGAGCATCCTCCAGGCGCACAAGCGGTTCTTCTGGCAGGCGTTCTCGCCGCTCCTGTCGAGCCTCGCGGTCATCGTCGTCTTCCTCGTGTTCGCGGGTCTGGCGGGGGGCGACCAGAAGGACGTCGCCGCGTTGTCGGGCCAGGCCATCGCGTGGCTCGGCTGGGGCACGACGGCGGGCGTCGCCGTCCTCGCGCTGCCCCTCGTGCTCCCCGTGCACCGGCTGGGCGTCCGCCTGCGGCCCACGCTGCGCTTCCCGGGCGGCGAGGCGGTCCGGGCGCGCAACCTCGCGTTCGCGGGCGTGGGGGCGCTCGTCGCGCAGCAGCTCTCGGTGCTCGCGATCATGGGCGCCGCCTACCGGTTCGGACCGGAGCAGACCTTCCCAACGTACTGGTACGCCCAGCAGGTCTACCTGCTCCCGTACGCGGTGCTGGCGTTCCCGCTCGCGACGAGCACGTTCCCGCGCCTCGCGGAGCACGTCGCGCACGCCCGGCACGACGCCTACCGGCGCCTGCTCGCGACCACGACGCGCACGCTGCTCGTCGTGGCGGGGCTCGGCGTCGCGGCCCTGATCGCCGCGTCGGCGGCCGTCGAGGCGGTCTTCGCCCGCATCGCGACGGGCTCGGTCGACGGGCTCGGTGGAGCGGTCGCCGCGATGGCGGTGGGCATCGTCGGGTTCTCGCTGATCCTGCACCTGTCGCGCGCGCTGTACACGATCGACCGCCAGCGGATCGCGGTCGTCGTGACCGCCGCGGGCTGGCTCGTCGTCGCGGCGGCCGCCTACGTGCTCCCCGCCCTCACGGGCGCCCGCGACCAGGCCGGGGTGCTCCTGCAGCTCGGCCTCGCGACCGCGGTCGGGATGTCGGTCGCGGGCGCGGGGCTGCTCCTCGCGACGCGGCGCCACGCCGGCCCGGACGCGACGCGCGGCGTCCCGCGCACGCTCGTCGTCGTCGCGGTCGGCGTGGCGCTGGGCGCGCTCGCGGGCTCGGCGCTGTCGAGCGTCCTGCTGCCCGACGACGCGGGCTGGCTGCCCGCCGTCGGCGTCGGCGCCCTCGCGGCCCTGGTCGCGGGCGTGGTCGTGGTCGGCGTCTCGCTCGTCGGCGACCGCGCGGCCCTCCTGGGCGTCCTGCGGCGCGGGACGCCGAGCACCGGCGACCCGGCCGCTCCCGGGGCGGGCGACGCCGTCGGGCCCACGACGGACGCGCCTGCGGGGGACGAACCCACGACGGAGGTACCCGGCGACACGTCGCCGAGGTGACGCGCCCGTGACGCGCGCCCGGACGCGCGCCGGGTCGCGCGTCGAGGCGAGGGAGACCTCGCCGTGCCGCCCGGTGTGAGCGGGCCGACCCTCGGGTCCGCGTGCCGTCGTCGGGCACGCTGTTAGGATGGAGTTCCGTGGCAGATCACCTGAACCGGCCCTCCTCCCGCCTCAACGCCTCGGGCGCTCGTACCGAGCACCGCACCGCGCACGTCTTCGTCACCGGCGGCGTCGCCTCCTCGCTCGGCAAGGGCCTCACGGCGTCCAGCCTCGGTCGTCTGCTCCGCTCGCGCGGCCTGCGCGTCACCATGCAGAAGCTCGACCCGTACCTCAACGTCGATCCCGGGACGATGAACCCGTTCCAGCACGGCGAGGTGTTCGTCACCGAGGACGGCGCCGAGACGGACCTCGACATCGGCCACTACGAGCGCTTCCTCGACGTCGACCTCGAGGCGTCCGCGAACGTCACGACCGGTCAGGTCTACTCCCAGGTCATCGCGCGCGAGCGGCGCGGCGAGTACCTGGGCGACACGGTCCAGGTCATCCCGCACATCACCGACGAGATCAAGACGCGCATGCGTGCCCAGGCCGGTGAGGACGTCGACGTCATCATCACCGAGATCGGCGGCACCGTCGGCGACATCGAGTCGCAGCCCTTCCTCGAGGCGGCCCGCCAGGTGCGCCACGAGCTGGGCCGGGACGACGTCTTCTTCCTCCACGTGTCGCTCGTGCCGTACATCGGTCCGTCGGGCGAGCTCAAGACGAAGCCCACGCAGCACTCGGTCGCGGCGCTGCGGTCCATCGGCATCCAGCCCGACGCGATCGTGCTGCGCGCGGACCGCGTGGTGCCCGAGCCGGTGAAGCGCAAGATCGCCCTCATGTGCGACGTCGACAACGAGGCGGTCGTCAACGCGATCGACGCGCCGAGCATCTACGACATCCCGCGCGTGCTGCACGCGGAGGGCCTCGACGCCTACGTCGTGCGCCGCCTCGGCCTGCCGTTCCACGACGTCGACTGGGACGGCTGGAGCCAGCTCCTCGAGCGCGTGCACCAGCCCGCCCACCGCGTCGAGGTCGCGCTCGTCGGCAAGTACATCGACCTCCCGGACGCCTACCTCTCCGTCACGGAGGCGCTGCGCGCCGGCGGGTTCGCGAACGACGCCAAGGTCACGATCCGCTGGGTCGCGTCCGACGAGTGCCAGACGCCCGAGGGCGCGGACGACGCGCTGCACGGCGTGGACGCCGTCCTCGTGCCCGGCGGGTTCGGCGTGCGGGGCATCGAGGGCAAGCTCGGCGCCCTGCGCTGGGCGCGTGAGAACAGGGTGCCGACCCTCGGCATCTGCCTCGGCCTGCAGTCGATGGTCATCGAGTACGCGCGCAACGTGCTCGGCATCGACGACGCGTCCTCGACCGAGTTCGACCCGGGCACGTCCCACCCCGTCATCGCGACCATGGAGGAGCAGCTCGCGATCGTCGGCGGCGACGGCGACCTCGGCGGCACGATGCGCCTCGGCTCCTACGAGGCCGCGCTCGCCCCGGGCTCGGTCGTCGCGAAGACCTACGGCGCGGAGCGCGTCACGGAGCGCCACCGTCACCGCTACGAGGTGAACAACACCTACCGCAAGCAGCTCGAGGAGGCGGGGCTCGTCATCAGCGGGACGTCGCCCGACTCGTCGCTCGTCGAGTTCGTCGAGCTCCCCGCGGACGTCCACCCGTACTACGTGAGCACGCAGGCGCACCCGGAGTTCAAGTCGCGCCCCACGCGTTCGCACCCGCTGTTCAGCGGCCTCGTCCGCGCCGCGCTCGAGAACCAGGCGGACTGAGTGGCCGGCGAGCACCCGGTCGTGGACGCGCTCGCGCCCCGACCGGTCGTCGAGACGACGGTCGTGCACGAGGGTCGCGTGTTCGACCTGCGGTCCGACGTCGTCGACCTCGGCGACGGCGGCCGCGTCACGCGCGAGTACCTCGACCACCCCGGTGCGGTCGCGATCGTCGCCCTCGACGCGGACGAGCGCGTCCTGCTGCTGCGCCAGTACCGCCACCCGGTGCGGCGCGAGCTGTGGGAGGTGCCCGCGGGGCTGCTCGACGTCGTGGGCGAGGACGGGCGCGTCGCCGCGGCCCGCGAGCTCGCCGAGGAGGCGGACCTGCGGGCGGCCCGGTGGGACGTGCTCGTGGACTACTTCACGACGCCCGGCGGGTCCAACGAGGCGCTGCGGGTGTTCCTGGCGCGCGACCTGTCGCCCGTGCCGGACGACGAGCGGTTCGCGCGCGAGGCGGAGGAGCTCGACATGGAGCTGCGCTGGGTCCCGCTCGACGAGGCGGTGCCCGCCGTCCTCGGGGGCGCGCTGCACAACCCGTCGGCGGTCGTCGGGATCCTCGCGGCCGCCACGTCGCGCGCGGGCGGCTGGGCCTCCCTGCGCCCTGCCGACGCGCCGTGGCCCGAGCGCCGCGGGGGCTGACGGCGACGGGGGCCGGTCCGCGGTCCGTGACGGTCCGACCGCGGGCGGCGTCGTGGGCCACGCCGCGGGCTTCTCGTCCCCGGCGTGGCCCGACGCCGGCGGCCGGCCACAGCCGCGGTCCCTTGCCGTCCCGCCCCGGGCCCGCCGAGGCGGGCGTGCTAGCGTCGAGTCGGTCGTGCACCGAGCCGAGGAGGTGAGCCCCGTGAACGCTGTGTCCGTACCGGGCGCTCCCTCGCTGCCCACGATCGCGCGACGGCCGTAGCCGTCCCGGGAGCGCTCGCCGCACCATCGCGAGAGGCGACTCCCATGAGCACCACCACACCTTCCTCTGCACCGGGCTCCTCAGCAGGCGCCGCGGTCCCCGGCCCGGCGGCAGCGTCCGTCCCGGTCCCGGTCCCGGTCCCGGTCCCGGTTCAGACCCCGACCCCGACGACGGGCGAGCGCGCCCTCGTGCTCGGGGGCGGCGGGTCCACCGGCAACGCGTGGCTGATCGGCGTCGTCGCCGGTCTCGCCGACGCCGGGGTCGACGTCACGACGGCCGACCTCACCGTGGGGACGTCGGCCGGCGCCACCACCGCCGCCCAGCTCGCCGGCGCGACGCCCGCCGAGCTCTACGCCGCCGTCGTCGCCGGAGCCCCGCCGCGGCGCGCACCGGATCCCGGGCGGGACGACCGCCGCGAGCGCACGCGCCAGGCGGCGGACCAGATGGCCCGCACGGCCGCGCTCATCGCCGCGTCGCGCGACGCTGCGGACATGCGGCGCCGGCTCGGCGCCGCGGCGCTCGACCTCCCGGCGGCCTCGGACACGTCCGCGCAGGCGCGCTGGCGGGCGACGGTCGCGGCACGCCTGCCGAGCACGTCGTGGCCGCGCCGCGCGCTGCTCCTCACCGCGGTCGACGTGCGGACCGGCGCGCCGGTCGTCCTCGGCGCGCACAGCGGGGTCGGCCTGGTGGACGCGGTCGCGGCGAGCTGCGCGGGCGGGTTCGCGTACGGCGTCGGGCCGGACCGGTTCATCGACGGCGGGTACCGCCGCAACGAGAACGCCGATCTCGCGGCGGGCTGCCGCCGCGTGCTCGTGCTGTCGCCGCTGGGCGGCAGGACGCGCACGCCGCGGGAGTGGGGCATGCAGCTCGACGTGCAGGTCGCGGAGCTGCGCGCGCAGGGCAGCGCGGTCGAGACGCTCGTCCCCGACGGGTCCGCCGAGGGGCTCGTGGGACCGCGGGCGATGGACCTGACGCTGCGCCCGTCCGCCGCCCGCGCGGGCCACGCCCAGGGCGTGGAGACCGCCGACCGCGTCGCGCGCCTCTGGCGCTGAGCGCGGGCCCGGTCCGGCGCGTCGTCCGTCGACGCGCCGGACCCCGGTGTCAGGCGCGCGTGCGGGTCGTGAGGACGACGCGCGTGGACCCGGCGACGAGCAGCGCCGAGCCGAGCATGTGCAGGCCCACGAGCAGCGCGGGCAGGCCCGTGAAGTACTGGACGTAGCCGATCGCGCCCTGGGCGAGCGTGATGGCGAGCAGGATCCACCCGGCGCGACGCACCTCCTGCGGCCCGCGGCGGACGCTCACGAGGTAGGCGACGAGGACGGCGACGAAGACCCACACGGCCCACGCGTGGACCTTGCTCATGAGCGCCGGGTCGACGGCGAACCGGTACCCGACCTCCTCGTCACCGCTGTGGGGGCCCGCGCCCGTGACGATCACGCCGAGGACCACGACGACCGCGGTGAGCCCGTACAGCGCCCACGCGAGCGCGCGCGAGCGCGGCGCGACCGTCGGGACGGGCGGGCCGTCGCCCTCCCCGGAGCGGTGCAGCAGCAGCAGCGAGACGGACACGAGCGCCGCCGAGACCACGAAGTGGAGCGACACCCAGCCCGGGTGCAGGTGCAGCAGCACGATGACGCCGCCGATGATCGCCTGCGCGGCGACGCCGAGGAGCGGCACGGCGCCCAGGAGCCGGTAGGACAGGACGCGCGAGCGGTCGGTCCACACGAGCACGAGGGCCGCGATCGCGATGACGCTCAGCACCCCGGTGAGCGTGCGGTTCCCGTACTCGACGAACTGGTGGTACGTCGTCTCCGGGTGGAAGCGCGCCGCGAACTGCCCGGGCTCGCACTGCGGCCACGTGGAGCACCCGAGGCCCGAGCCGGTCAGCCGGACGGCGCCGCCGGTGACGATGATGCCGATCTGCGCCACGAGGTTCGCGACGAGCACCGGCCGGGTCCAGCGGCGCAGCGGCGCGAGCCGGTCCGGACGGGCGACGCCGTCGCCGGCGGGGCGGGCGGTCGTGCCGGGGTCGAGCGCGGGGGGCGGGGTGCTCACGGTCCCACGGTATCGGGACGCGCGGGCAGCCCCGGAATCCTGCGGGTGTGAGATGTGCCCGGGGCGGGTCAGGTCCAGCGGAAGAGCTTGCCCGCGCCCCAACCGAGCGCGGCGGTCCAGCCCAGCAGCACGACGACCGAGAACGGCGGGACCGAGCCGTCGAGCAGGGCGCCGCGCATCGCCTCGCCGAGCGCGCCCGACGGCAGCAGCAGGGCGACGGGCGCGAGCGGTCCGGGCAGCTGGTCCGCCGGGACGAGCACGCCGCCGCCGACCGTGAGGAGCACGAGCACGAGGTTCGCGACCGCGAGCACGCCCTCGGCGCGCAGCGTGCCGGCGAGCAGCATCGCGAGCGACGTGAACGCCGCCGTGCCGAGCAGGACCGCGAGGAGCGCGGCCGGGATCCCCGCGACGTCGGGCTGCCAGCCGAGCGCGAGCGCGACGGCGGTGATGACGGCGACCTGCACGACCTCGACCGCGAGCACGCCCAGCACCTTGCCCGCGAGCAGGCCGCCCCGGCCGAGGGGGGTCGTCGACATGAGGCGCAGCACGCCGTTGCGGCGGTCGAACGCGGTCGCGATGGCCTGCGAGGTGAACGCCGTCGACATCACGGCGAGCGCGAGCACGCCCGGCGTCACGAAGTCGACGCGCGACGCACCGCCCGTGTCGAGGTCGACGAAGGACGTGAGCACGAGGCCGAGCAGGAGCATGACGGGCAGGATGATCGTCACGAGCAGCTGCTCGCCGTTGCGCAGGATCATCCGGGTCTCGAACGCCGTCTGGGCGGCGACGCGGCGCCACGCGGGCGCGGCGAGCTCGGTCCCGGCCGGCCCTCGGGCCGCGGGGGTGGCCGACGGCGTCTCGTTCGCGGTCATCGCAGGTGCCGTCCCGTGAGGTCGAGGAACACGTCCTCGAGCGTGCGGCGGCCCACCGTGACGCGCGACGCGAGGACGCCGCGTGCGGCGAGCCACGTCGTCAGCGCGACGAGCGTCGCCGGGTCGGCGGGGCCGGTGAGGGTGTACGAGCCGGGCTGCGGCTCGGCGACGGTCCACGACCCGGGGCCGGGGGCGCCGTCGGGCGCGGCGAGCGCGTCGCGCAGGCCGCCGAGGTCCAGGCCGGCCGTCGCCTCGACGCGGACCGTGCGGTCGGTCTCCCCGTCGTCCCCGGACTCGAGAAGCTCGCGCGTCGCGCCCGCCGCGATGACCTTCCCGTGGTCGACGACGCACACCTGGTCCGCGAGGTCCTCCGCCTCGTCCATGAGGTGCGTCGTGAGGACGATCCCCACGCCCTCGGCGCGCAGCTCGCGCACGAGCTCCCACACCGCGTGGCGGCTCTGCGGGTCCATGCCCGCGCTCGGCTCGTCGAGGAAGACGACCTCGGGCCGCCCGACGATCGCCGCGGCGAGCGCGAGGCGCTGCCGCTGGCCGCCGGACAGGCGCCGGACGGTGGTGCGGGCGAAGCTCTCCAGCCCGAGGCGCTCGGTGAGCTCGCCGACGTCGCGCGGCCGGGCGTACATCGACGCGACGTGCCGCAGCATCTCCAGCGCGCGCACGCCCGTCGGCAGCCCGCCGTCCTGGAGCATGACGCCCACGCGGGGACGCAGCTCGCGCGCGTCGGTCAGCGGGTGCAGCCCGAGCACCTCGACGCGCCCGGCGTCGGGGGAGCGCAGGCCCTCGCAGCACTCGACGGTCGTCGTCTTGCCGGCGCCGTTGGGGCCGAGCACCGCGGTGATCGCGCCGCGCTCGGCGGTGAGGGACACGCCGTCGACGACGGCACGACCGTCGTAGCGCTTGACGAGGTCGTGCACGAGCACGGCGGGGGCGGGCACCCGGCCGATTCTAGGCGGAGCGCGCGCGCCCGCCGACCCGCGCCCGCCCAGGTCGCGCGGGGTGTCGCGTACGCCACATCCGCCGCGTCAGGGCCCCGTCTGAGGGTCGCCTTGCTTGCGCCGGAACAATTAGGGAACAACCATGTTGTCTATATCGAGGGCGCTGCGCGCGCAGGCGTGCCCCCGACCGACCACGGAGGTGAGCATGGGAGCAGGAGCGGTCCGACCGGACGCGCTGCGTACCGTCGCCCCCTCCGGCGCGCCCGCTGCCGACGTCGACCGGCGCACGCGCGAGCGCGTGCTCGAGCTCGTCGCGAGCGCGGGCCCCGTCAGCGCGGCCGACCTCGCCGCGACGCTGGGCCTCACGCCCGCCGCGGTGCGCCGCCACCTCGCCCTCCTCGAGGAGGACGACCTCGTCGCCGTGCACGACGCCGGGCACCCCACCGGGATGCGCGGCCGCCCCGCGCGGCGGTACGTGACGACGTCGGCCGGCCAGGGCGAGCTCAGCGGCACCTACGCCGACCTCGCCGCGCAGGCGCTGCGCTACCTGCGCGACGTCGCGGGACCGGGCGCCGTCGAGCGCTTCGCCCAGGACCGGCTGTCCGAGCTCGCAGACCGCTACGCGGACCGGCTCGACGCGCCGGACGTCGAGGGCCGCGCGGCCCAGCTCGCCGCCGCGCTGGCGGACGACGGCTACGCCGCGAGCGTGCGCCCCGTGCCGGGCACCTCCGCCGTCCAGCTGTGCCAGGGGCACTGCCCGGTGCAGCACGTCGCCGAGGAGTTCCCGCAGCTGTGCGAGGCGGAGGCCCAGGTCTTCGCCAAGCTCCTCGGCTCGCACGTGCAGCGCCTCGCGACCCTCGCCACGGGCGCGCACGCGTGCACCACGAACGTGCCGGTCGGGATCTCCGTCCCGGCCCCCGCACCGCGGGTGGCGCGAGCCGCCCTGGCCCACGACGTCCGGGCGCGGGGGCGCCCGTCGTCGGGCGAGACCTGACCCCGAGGGGCGCCCCGCCCCGCCCGCACGACCTCCCCCGAAGAACCTGTACCGACTGCCCCCGCCCGCAACGACGGACAGTGGAAGGACGACCATGAGCGCTCCCACCCAGGACGCCGCCGGCACGGCCCTGCCGACCGGTGAGAAGCAGACCGACGACGAGATCATCGCCTCGATCGGCGCCTACGAGTACGGCTGGCACGACTCCGACGAGGCGGGCCAGATCGCGCAGCGTGGCCTCAACGAGGACGTCGTGCGCAACATCTCCCGGCTCAAGAACGAGCCCGAGTGGATGCTGAACCAGCGCCTCAAGGCGCTGCGCCTGTTCGGCAAGAAGCCCATGCCGAGCTGGGGCTCCGACCTCACCGGCATCGACTTCGACAACATCAAGTACTTCGTGCGGTCCACGGAGAAGCAGGCCGCCACGTGGGACGACCTCCCCGAGGACATCAAGGAGACGTACGACAAGCTCGGCATCCCCGAGGCGGAGAAGCAGCGCCTCGTCGCGGGCGTCGCCGCGCAGTACGAGTCCGAGGTGGTCTACCACCAGATCAACGAGGAGCTCGAGCGCCAGGGCGTCATCTTCCTCGACACGGACACCGCGCTGCGCGAGCACCCGGAGATCTTCCAGGAGTACTTCGGCACCGTCATCCCGTCGGGCGACAACAAGTTCGCCGCGCTCAACTCCGCCGTGTGGTCGGGCGGGTCGTTCGTCTACGTGCCGCCGGGCGTGCACGTCGAGATCCCGCTGCAGGCCTACTTCCGCATCAACACGGAGAACATGGGTCAGTTCGAGCGGACGCTGATCATCGCGGACGAGGGCTCGTACGTGCACTACGTCGAGGGCTGCACCGCGCCGATCTACTCGTCGGACTCGCTGCACTCCGCGGTCGTCGAGATCGTCGTGAAGAAGAACGCCCGCGTGCGCTACACGACGATCCAGAACTGGTCGAACAACGTCTACAACCTCGTGACCAAGCGGGCGACCGCGGCCGAGGGCGCGACGATGGAGTGGGTCGACGGCAACATCGGCTCCAAGGTCACCATGAAGTACCCGGCGATCTACCTGCTCGGCGAGCACGCGCGCGGCGAGACGCTGTCGATCGCGTTCGCGGGCGAGGGCCAGCACCAGGACGCCGGGGCCAAGATGGTCCACGCGGCGCCCCACACGTCGTCGTCGATCGTCTCGAAGTCGGTCGCGCGCGGCGGTGGCCGCACGTCCTACCGCGGTCTGGTCCAGGTGCTCGAGGGCGCCTCGCACTCGGCCTCGACCGTGCTGTGCGACGCGCTGCTCGTCGACCAGATCTCCCGGTCCGACACCTACCCGTACGTCGACGTCCGCGAGGACGACGTGTCCATGGGGCACGAGGCGACGGTCTCGCGGGTGAGCGAGGACCAGCTGTTCTACCTCATGTCCCGAGGCATGGAGGAGACCGAGGCGATGGCCATGATCGTGCGCGGGTTCGTCGAGCCCATCGCGCGCGAGCTGCCCATGGAGTACGCGCTCGAGCTCAACCGCCTCATCGAGCTGCAGATGGAAGGGTCCGTCGGCTGATATGACCACCACCACCGTTCCCGAAGAGGCCGGTCTGACCACCGACCACTCGCGCGCGCAGGCCGACGGGGCGCACTCCCACGGCGTCGTCGTGCCCCAGGGCTCGCGCGCCGAGCGGCTCACGTCGTTCGACCTCGCCGACATCCCCGTGCCCTCCGGGCGCGAGGAGGAGTGGCGCTTCTCGCCCGTGGCGCGCCTCGCGCCCCTGTTCGACGACACGATCGTCGGGCAGAGCGGCGGCGGCGACGTGCGCGTCACGGTCGTCGAGGCGCCCGAGGTCGAGGTCACGATCGTCGGCCGCGACGACGAGCGTCTCGGCACCGCCGGCAAGCCCGGCGACCGCACGGCCGTGACGGCGTGGAACGCCTTCGAGCAGGCCACCGTCGTCACGGTGCCGAAGGAGGCCGTCGCCTCCGACGTCACCTCGGTCCGCATCGAGGGCCACGGCTCCACGCCGACGGCGAGCCACGTCCTCGTGCGCGCCGAGCGGCACTCCGAGGCCGTCGTCGTGCTCGACCACGTGGGCGCCGCGACGCTCAACGAGACGGTCGAGATCGTCGTCGAGGACGGCGCGCACCTCACCGTCGTGTCCGTCCAGGACTGGGCCGACGGCGCCGTGCACGCGTCGTCGCACCGCGCGCGGATCGGGCGCGACGCGCGCCTCAAGCACGTGGTCGTCACGCTCGGCGGCGACGTCGTGCGCGTCACCCCGGACGCGGAGTTCACCGCCGAGGGCGGCGAGGTCGAGATGGTGGGCCTCTACTTCGCGGACGCGGACCAGCACCAGGAGCACCGCCTGTTCGTCGACCACGCCGTCCCGCGCTGCAAGTCCCGTGTGACGTACAAGGGCGCGCTGCAGGGCGAGGGCGCGCACGCCGTGTGGGTCGGGGACGTGCTCATCCGGGCCGAGGCCGAGGGCACGGACACGTACGAGCTCAACCGCAACCTCGTCCTCACGGACGGCGCGCGCGCGGACTCGGTGCCGAACCTCGAGATCGAGACGGGCGAGATCGAGGGCGCGGGGCACGCGTCCGCGACCGGCCGCTTCGACGACGAGCAGCTCTTCTACCTGCAGGCTCGCGGCATCCCGGAGGTCGAGGCGCGCCGCCTCGTCGTCCGCGGCTTCTTCGCCGAGCTCATCCAGGAGATCGGCGTCGCGTCGGTCGAGGAGCGCCTGCTCGAGGCGATCGAGCGCGAGCTGAGCAAGTCCATGTCGATCATCGACGGGAGCGCCGAGCCCGCCGAGGCGACGGCGTGACCGCACAGCCCGCCTGCACGACGTCCGACCTCGGCCCGGAGGAGGCGCTGCGCGTCGAGCTCCCGGCCGAGGACGGGCGCGTCGTCGAGGTCGCGGTCGTGCGCGACGGCGACGGCGGGTGGCACGCGATCTCCGACATCTGCTCGCACGGGGCCGTGTCCCTGTCCGACGGGGAGGTCGAGGGCTGCTTCGTCGAGTGCTGGCTGCACGGCTCGCAGTTCGACCTGCGGACCGGCATGCCGACCGCGCTGCCCGCGATGCGGCCCGTGCCGGTCTACCCGGTGACGGTCGACGGCGAGCAGGTGCTCGTCGACGTCGACCGCGTCGTCGCTCCCACCTGACCCGACCTTCTCTGACCCGGCGCGCCGCGCGCGCCCCCAGCTCAAGAACCTCTTGGAGAACCACTGATGTCCACTCTCGAGATCCGCGACCTGCACGTCAGCGTCGAGACCAAGGAAGGGCCGAAGCCGATCCTGCGCGGCGTCGACCTGACGATCGCCAGCGGCGAGGTCCACGCCATCATGGGCCCGAACGGCTCGGGCAAGTCCACGCTCGCCTACTCGATCGCCGGCCACCCCAAGTACCAGGTCACCGGCGGCACCGTGACGCTCGACGGCGAGGACGTCCTCGCCATGAGCGTCGACGAGCGCGCCCGCGCGGGCCTGTTCCTCGCCATGCAGTACCCGGTCGAGGTCCCCGGCGTCTCCGTGTCCAACTTCCTGCGCACCGCGAAGACCGCGATCGACGGCGAGGCCCCCGCGCTGCGCCACTGGGTCAAGGACGTCAAGGGCGCCATGGAGCGCCTGCGCATGGACGACTCCTTCGCCGAGCGCTCGGTCAACGAGGGCTTCTCCGGCGGTGAGAAGAAGCGCCACGAGATCCTCCAGATGGAGCTCCTGCAGCCGAAGTTCGCCGTCCTCGACGAGACCGACTCGGGCCTCGACGTCGACGCGCTGCGCATCGTCTCCGAGGGCGTGAACCGCGTCCACGAGGCGACCCAGGCGGGCGTCCTGCTCATCACGCACTACACGCGCATCCTGCGCTACATCAAGCCGGACTTCGTCCACGTCTTCGTCGACGGCAAGGTCGCGGAGGAGGGCGGCCCGGAGCTCGCCGAGCGTCTGGAGGAGGAGGGCTACGACCGCTACCTCGGTGGCGCCGTCGAGTCCGCCTCGGCCGCCTCGGCCTGAGCGCTCGCACCACCTGAGGAGACGACCATGACGACCACCGCGCACCCCGCAGGGCAGCACGCCGGTCCGGCGCGCCTGACCGACGTGGAGCTCGCCGCCGTGCGGGCGGACTTCCCGCTGCTCGAGCGCACCGTGCGCGGTGGTCGTCCGCTCGTCTACCTCGACTCCGCGGCCACCGCGCAGAAGCCGCAGGTCGTCCTCGACACCGAGGTCGACTTCTACGAGGAGCGCAACGCGGCGGTGCACCGCGGCGCGCACCAGCTCGCCGAGGAGGCGACCGAGGCGTTCGAGGACGCCCGGGCCGACGTCGCGGCGTTCGTCGGCGCGCGCCCGGGCGAGATCGTCTGGACGTCGGGCGCGACGGCCGCGATCAACCTTGTCGCGTACGGGATCTCGAACGCGACGCTCGGTCGCGGGGGAGAGGCGGCCCGCCGCTTCGCGCTCGCGCCGGGCGACGAGATCGTCATCACGGAGGCGGAGCACCACGCGAACATCGTGCCGTGGCAGGAGCTCGCGGCCCGCACCGGGGCCGTCCTGCGCTGGTTCGAGGCGGACGACGACGGTCGCGTGCGCGTCGAGGACGCGGCGACCGTCATCACCGAGCGCACGCGCGTCGTAGCCTTCACGCACGTGTCGAACGTGACGGGTGCGGTCACGCCGGTCGAGCCGATCGTGGCCCGGGCGCGCGAGGTCGGGGCGCTCACGGTGCTCGACGCGTGCCAGTCCGTGCCGCACCTGCCGGTGGACCTGCCCGCGCTCGGCGTCGACTTCGCCGCGTTCTCGGCGCACAAGATGCTCGGGCCCACGGGCGTGGGCGTGCTGTACGGGCGGCGCGAGCTGCTCGAGGCGCTGCCGCCCGTGACGACCGGCGGGTCGATGATCGAGGTCGTCACGATGACCGAGTCGTCGTACATGGCGCCGCCGCAGCGGTTCGAGGCGGGCACCCAGCCCGTCGCGCAGGTCGTCGGGTTCGGCGCCGCCGCGAAGTACCTGCACGAGCTCGGGATGGACGGCGTCGCCGCGCACGAGCTCGAGCTCGCCGCGGAGCTGCTGCGCATCGGGGAGATCCCCGGCGTGCGCATCATCGGCCCGCGCGAGCCCGAGGACCGGCTCGCCGTCGTGTCGTTCGTCGTGGACGGCGTGCACGCGCACGACGTCGGCCAGGTGCTCGACGACGCGGGCATCGCCGTGCGCGTCGGTCACCACTGCGCCCAGCCCCTGCACCGCCGCTTCGGGGTCGCCGCGACCGCGCGCGCGTCCGCGTCGGTGTACACCACGCGCGAGGACGTCGACGCGTTCCGGGAAGCATTGGCCGGTGTGCGCGCGTTCTTCTCGGTGGACTGAGAGAGGACCCGATGAGTTCGATCGAGCAGATGTACCAGCAGGTCATCCTGGACCACGCGAAGACCCCGCACGGCCGGGGCCTGGTCGAGGTGGCCGACGGCGCGGCCAGCGGCCAGTCGCACCAGGTGAACCCCACGTGCGGCGACGAGGTGACGCTGCGCGTCGAGCTCGCCGGCGACACGATCGACCGCGTGAGCTGGGAGGGGCAGGGGTGCAGCATCTCGCAGGCGTCCCTGTCCGTCCTCACCGACCTCGTGACGGGGCGGCCGGCCGCCGAGGCCGAGCACCTCGGCGACGTGTTCCGCGAGCTCATGGGCTCGCGCGGCAAGGGCCTCGACGAGGCCGCGCAGGACGAGCTCGGTGACGCCACGGTATTCACGGGCGTCTCGCGCTACCCGGCACGGATCAAGTGCGCCCTGCTCGGCTGGGCCGCGCTGCGCGACTCGCTCGTCACCTCGGGCGCCCTGAGCACGCTGGGCGACGCATCAACCGCAATGGCTTCCGACGCGGCGCTCGCCGCGCGGGGAACGACGGAGGAGAACCGATGACCACCGAGACCGGCGCGCCCGCCGAGGGCGCCACGCCGAGCCCGCCGAACGTCGCGGACGTCGAGGAGGCGATGCGCGACGTCATCGACCCGGAGCTCGGCATCAACGTCGTCGACCTCGGCCTCGTCTACGGCATCCAGATCGACCAGAACAACCACGCCGTCATCGACATGACGCTCACGTCCGCGGCGTGCCCGCTGACCGACGTCATCGAGGACCAGTCCGCGCAGGCGCTCGAGGGCCTCGTCGACGGCTTCCGCGTGAACTGGGTCTGGATGCCGCCGTGGGGTCCGGAGAAGATCACCGACGACGGCAAGGAGCAGCTCCGCGCGCTCGGCTTCAACGTCTGAGGTCACCGCTCCGACCGACGCCGCGTCCCTGTCCGGGGGCGCGGCGTCGTGCCGTTCCGGGCAGGTCGTGCGGTGTCGTCCGGGCCCGGTCGCGGTTCGCCCCTTCCGGTACGTTGACGCGGATCGTCCTGAGTGTTGGGATATGTGCGCCCACACCACTTTTCGGAGGACGACGTGACACAGCAGGACCAGACCGACGCGGGCGGTTCCCCGCGGCAGGTGCGCTATCGCGGCCGGCACCTCCCGATGGTGGCGGTGGTCATCGCGGCGACGATCGCCACCGCCCTGGCGTACAGCGGCATGGTCCTGTTCGGTCTCGAGGTGGCGCACATGTCGCCGCTCGAGGCGTACGGGCTCGCGGGCTTCCTCGAGATCAGCCTCGTCGCCGTGGCGCTCATGGCGCGCAACGCGGCGCTGGAGGGGCGGCCCTACGGCGTGCTCCTCGCGCTCACGTGGGTGCTCTCGGGCACGTCGGGCCTGTTCGCCGCTCTCCACGAGATCGCCGTCCCGACGGCGAGCACCCCGTACATGGTGGTGTTCCGGTTCGTGCCGCCGCTGGTCGCCGCGCTCATGTGGCACCTCGCCCTCGTGGGGGAGCGGCACATGGTCACGGGGCACACGCTCGAGGAGCGTCGTCGTGAGCTGCGCGTCCACGGGTACGTCTCCGCGCTGGAGCAGTGGCGCGACGCGCGCGCCGACAGCGCTGGCTCGCCCGCGGACCTGCGCAAGGTCCGCGCCGCGCACGAGCGGCAGCGCGCCGCCCGCGACGCCGCGCTCAAGCTGCTGACGGTCGAGGACTTCGAGCGCCGCATGCAGGTCTGGGTCGACCGCCTCGAGGCCGCCGAGCGGCACGGCAACCGGCTCGACCTCATCGGGGCGAGCTCCGCGAAGCGCGGCACCGCGCGCGGCAAGGCGGGGGCTGCGGTGTCCGAGGCTCCCGCGCCCGCCGAGGCGCCCGTGGCCGTGGCGGCCGTGTCCGCCGGGGCGAGCGGCCCGGCGCTGCTCGCGGCGGAGCCCGCGCGCCACGACGACACCGACGCGGTCGAGACTTCCCCGACTCCCGAACCGGTCGACGTCGTGACGACCGACGTCGTGACGACCGACGTCGTGACGACCGACGTCGTGACGACCGACGTCGTGACGACCGACGCCGCGCTGCTCGACGAGGTCCCGACGGACGGTGCGCCGTCGGCCGACCTCCCGGTGCGCGAGGTGACCCGCGACCTGCCCGCCGCCGAGGCGACGGCCGAGGCGACCGACGCGGAGACCGCGGAGGGCGCGCCCGCTGCCGAGCCCGCGTTCGAGGCCCTGCCGGACCTCGAGGCACGGGTGAAGGAGATCTTCGGTCGCACCCGGCCGCTCCCGTGGGAGCAGCCCGTCCCCGAGGAGGCGGAGACGCCGTCGGCCCCCGAGCCGCCGGCCGTGACGGGGCACACGCGCCGCGTCGAGGTCTTCGACCTCCCGCGTCCCCAGGACGTGGAGGCGACGCCGGCGGACGACGCCGGAACGACGCTCGGCGAGGACCCGATGGTCGAGCGCGACCGCCGCATCGTCGAGCTCGCACGCGAGGGCCTCAACCAGCGCGAGATCGCCCAGCGGGTCTCGGCGTCGCGGTCGACCGTGAGCCGCGTCGTGCGTCGCTACGAGGACCAGCTGGCCGACGAGGCCCGCGAGCTCGCGAACGCCTGACGCGCCGCCGAGCGCTCGGCACGACGCCGCGCCCCGGAGGGGACGCGGCGTCGTGCCGTCGCCACCGCACGCATGGCCGGGCGGGTGGCTTTCGCCGTGGGTACCGAGGACCTTGGTCCCGGGGGCGGCTGTGGTCGGACCGCGTCGCCTAGGGTCGGGGCAGGCACCGGTCGCACCCGGGTCGGGGCCTCGACACAGCCTCCGCCTCTCGAAAGTGCTCCCTGTGCCCTCCCCCTCTCAGCCCCCGTCCCCCGACGGCCCCCTGGACGGCGACCGGATCGTCGTCGTCGGCGCCGGCATGACGGCCCACCGCCTCGTCGCGGGCCTGCGCACGCGCGACCCCGAGGGCACCTGGTCCGTCACCGTGATCGGCGACGAGCCGCACGAGCCGTACGACCGCGTGCACCTGTCCGAGTGGTTCGACGCCCGCGACGTGGACGCCCTCACCCTGGACCGCGCGGTGTGGGACGACCCGCGCGTCACGCTCGTCACCGGGGACGCGGTCGCGTCGCTCGACCGCACGGCGAGCGTCGTGACGACACGGTCGGGGCGACAGGTCCACTACGACCGCGCGGTGCTCGCGACCGGCTCGTGGGCGTGGACGCCGCGCGCGGAGGGCACGGACCTGCCGGGACTGTTCACCTACCGCACGCTGGACGACGTCGAGCGGCTCGCCGAGTGGGTGCGCCTGCGCGAGCGGGCGCTGGGGCGGGCGGTGCGCGGCGTCGTCGTGGGCGGTGGCGTGCTGGGCCTCGAGGCGGCGGCGGCGCTCCAGCGGCTGGGCGCGGAGGCCACGGTCGTGGAGTTCGCCGACCGGCTCATGAGCGTCCAGCTCGACCAGGGTGGCGGCGAGATGCTGCGCCTGCTCATCGAGGACCTCGGCGTCACGGTCCGCACGGGTGCGGGCGCGCACCGGTTCCTGCCTGCGGGCGACGGGTCCGTGGGCTCGGTCGAGCTCACGGACGGCTCTGAGCTGGCGACGGACGTCGTCGTCTTCTCCGTGGGCATCCGTCCGCGCGACAGGGTGGCGCGCGAGGCGGGCCTGGCGATCGGCGAACGCGGCGGCGTCGTCGTCGGCGAGGCGTGCCAGACCTCCGACCCGGGCGTGTGGGCGATCGGCGAGTGCGCGTCGGTCGACGGCGCGTGCGCGGGCCTGGTCGCGCCCGGGAACGACATGGCCGACGTCGTCGTCGACCGCTTCCTCGGCGGCGAGCGCGTGCACCGGCGCACCGACGACGGCACCAAGCTCAAGGGCGTGGGCGTCGAGGCGGCGTCGTTCGGCGACGTCAACGCGGTGAGCGCGGGCGCGCTCGAGGTCTCGTTCGTCGACCCGATCCACCGCCGGTACCGCAAGCTCGTGCTCTCGGACGACGCGACGACGCTGCTGGGCGGCGTGTTCGTCGGCGACATCGAGCTCTACTCGGCGCTGCGTCCGCTCCTGGGCCGCCCGCTCGGCGCCGACCCCGCGGCCGTGATCGCGCCCGACGGCGAGGGCCTGGCCGAGACCGAGCTGCCCGACGAGGCCGTCGTGTGCTCGTGCAACAACGTCGACGCGGGGACGGTCCGGGCCGCGGTGACCGAGCACGGCTGCCGGACGATCGGGCAGGTCAAGGACTGCACGACGGCGGGCACGGTGTGCGGGTCGTGCGTCCCGGCGCTCACCAAGCTGCTGAACGGCGAGCTGTCCCGGGCAGGGGTCACCGTCTCGGACGCGCTGTGCGAGCACTTCGCGATGTCCCGGGCGACCCTGTACCGGATCGTGCGGGAGGAAGGGCTGCGCACGTTCTCCGAGATCGTCGCGGCGCACGGGACGGGCCGCGGCTGCGCGGTCTGCCGCCCGACCGTCGCGTCGATCCTCTCGACGCTGCGCCGCGGGCACGTCCTCGAGGGCGAGCAGGCCGCGCTCCAGGACACCAACGACCACGTCATGGCGAACCTGCAGAAGAACGGCACCTACTCGGTGATCCCGCGGATGCCCGGGGGCGAGGTGCGTGCGGACCAGCTCCTGGAGTTCGCGAAGGTCGCCGACGACTTCGGGCTCTACGTGCGTGTCACCGGCGGCCAGCGGCTCGCGATGTTCGGCGCGCGCCTCGACCAGCTCCCGGAGATCTGGCGGCGCCTGACGGCCGTGGGTTTCGAGTCCGGGCACGCGTACGGGAAGTCGCTGCGCACCGTGAAGACGTGCGTCGGGCGTACGTGGTGCCGGTTCGGCGTGCAGGACTCGTCGGCCATGGCGGTGCGGCTCGAGCTGCGCTACCGCGGCCTGCGCTCGCCGCACAAGATCAAGTTCGGCGTCTCCGGGTGCGCGCGCGAGTGCGCCGAGGCTCGTGGCAAGGACGTCGGCATCATCGCGACCCACAAGGGGTGGAACCTCTACGTCGGCGGGAACGGCGGAGCCCAGCCGGCCCACGCCCAGCTCCTCGCCGAGGACCTCGACGACGAGACCCTGGTCCGCTACGTCGACCGGTTCCTCATGCTCTACGTCCAGGAGGCCGACCGTCTCCAGCGCACGGCGCCCTGGGTCGCGGAGCGCGCGGGCGGGCTCGAGGAGCTGCGCCGCGTCGTCGTCGAGGACTCGCTGGGGATCGCCGACGAGCTCGAGGCCGCGATGGCCGAGCACGTGCGCGACTACGAGGACGAGTGGAGCGCGACGCTCGCGGACCCGGCCAAGCTGCGCAAGTTCACGCCGTTCGTCAACGCGCCGGAGGCCGTCGACGGCGACCTCGCGTTCGTCCCCGAGCGCGGGCAGGTCCGTCCCGCCGACGAGACCGACGCCGTCGCCTACCCGGACCCCCGCGCGGCGCGCGACGTCGCGCTCGTTGCTGCCCGCGCCGAGCTGGAGGACATCCGATGAGCACGTTCGTCGACATCTGCGCGCTCGACGACCTCGAGCCCGAGCGCGGGGTCGGGGCCCTCCTGGGCGGGATCCAGATCGCCGTCTTCCGGCTCGCCGACGGCACCGTGCGCGCTGTCCAGCAGCGGGACCCCTACTCCGGCGCCAACGTCATGTCGCGCGGCCTCGTCGGCACGCACCGCGTCACGCTCGACGACGGCACGGAGCGCGACGTCGACACCGTGACCACCCCGATGCTCAAGCAGGTCTGGGACGTCGACACCGGCGACGTGCTCGACGCCGGGGGCAAGGACCGCAGACCCCTGGCGGTCTTCGCGGCCGAGGTGCGCGACGGGCGCGTCCTCGTCGCGGACGCCGCGACCTCGACACCGGGGACGGCGGGACGCGCGACGACGTGAGCGGCAGGGCCGTCGTCGGCTGAGGCCCTACTGACCGGTCCTGCCGTCGATCCGCTCGCGCAGGAGGTCGGCGTGCCCGCAGTGCCGGGCGTACTCCTCGATCCGGTGGACCAGGACCTCGCGGACCGCGACCCGGTCCGCGCCGAGCCGCTCCCCGAGGTCCGGGTGCCGGGCCAGCACCGCGTCGGTCGCGGCCTGCTCGCGCGCCAGGTTCGCGTACGCCTCGTCGACCACGCGCTGGTCGGCGACCGCGCCGTCGAAGTCCGCGTCGTGCCCCCCGTACAGCGCCGGCTCGCCGTCGTCGTCGGAGACCCACCCGCGCCACTCCCGCTCGACCTCCGCGAGATGGCGGACAAGGCCGAGCAACGACATCGTCGACGGCGGCACGGAGCGCCGTGCGAGCTGCTCGGGGTCGAGTCCCTCGCACTTCATGAGCAGCGTCGTCCGGTAGCTCGCCGTGTAGTCGAGCAGCGTCGCGAGCTCGCCGTCCGGGCTCACGCCGTCGGTGTTGCGCGGGTCCTCGTCCGGGTCCACCCACATGTCCGGGTAGACGGCTGCGCGGGTCCACCGCACGGGCTCGGTCATCACCCCATGCTCGCGCGCACCGGGGTGCCCCACAAGGTCATTCGCCCCGGTCCCAGGCGCTAGGATCGGCCACCGCCGGCAAGGAAGCCGGTGCACGACCGAAGGAGTCTCCTCGCCCATGATCGTCGCGTGGGGCGTGCTCGCCCTGCTCACCCTCGTCCACCTCGCCGCCCACCTCCTCGGTGCCGAGACCCTCGCCGACACGTCGCAGTGGTTCCTCATGCCGGTCCTGGCGGGCTGCCTCTGGCTCGCCACGCGGCGCCACGCCGCCCACGGCCCGGGCCGGCGCTCGCGGCTCGTCCGGCTCACGCTCGTCGCGCTGGGCTTCTCGTGGCTCGGCGACACCGCGCCCGACCTCGCCGACGGCGACACCGCCTTCCTGGTCATGGTCGGGTTCTTCCTCTGTGCCCAGATCACGTACACGATCGCGTTCTGGCCCTACCGCGCGGGCTCCGTCCTGCGCCGCCCGCTCGCGCTCGTGCCGTACGGCCTCGCGTTGCTCGCCCTCGTCGTCGCGTGCGCGCCGGACGCCGGGTCGCTGCTCGTCCCCGTCGTCGTCTACGGCGTGTGCCTCGTGACGATGGCCGTGGTCGCGACGGGCGTCGACCGGCTCGCCGCGGTCGGTGGTGCGGTCTTCCTCCTGTCCGACGCGCTCATCGCGCTGAACGCCTTCGCCCCGTGGTACGACCTGCCCGGGCACGGCTTCTGGGTCATGCTCACCTACGTCGTCGGCCAGGTGCTGCTCGTGCTCGGTGTGCTCCGTCGAGAGCGTGCGGCGGTGTTCCCCGTCGCGGAGAAGGGAGGAGCCGCATGGGCGTCGACGTGACGCTCGCGAGGGTCGTTCAGCAGGGGACGAGTCCCCGGCGTCGTTCCACGACGTCTGTCGACGTGGTGCCCGACGACGGTGACGTGCTGGCCCGGCTGCTCCCGGCGAGCGGCTTGCCGATGCTCGCGCGGGTCGATCCGTACGGTGACGTCGTGCTCAGCGGCTCCGAGATGGAACAGCTCCTCGACGAGCTGCACATCCTCATGGACCGCTCGTCCCCTCCTGACGCCGTCGTCCTGGGCGCGGTCGTCGTGCTCGCCGAACGGTGTCGTCGGGAGCTCGGGTCAGAGCTGCGGTTCGAGGGCGACTGAGGCCTCAGGCGTCGAGCGAGCGGACGACGCGAGCGGGTGAGCCGACGACGACCGTGCGCGGCGGCACGTCCCGGGTGACGACGGAACCGGCCCCCACGACGGCGTCGTCCCCGATCGTCACGCCCGGGAGGACGGTCACGTTCGTCCCGAGCCAGACGTTGCGGCCGAGGACGACGCGCGCCGGGTGCATGTCGGCGCGGCGGGCCGGGTCGAGGTCGTGGTTGAGGGTCGTGAGGACGGCGTTGTGCCCGATGAGGCACCCGTCCCCGACGACGATGCCGCCCTGGTCCTGGAGCCGGCAGCCGGAGTTGACGAACACGTCACGCCCCAGGGTGATGTTCTTGCCGAAGTCGGCGGTGAAGGGCGGGAAGAGGTTCACGGACTCGTGCACGGGCTTGCCCGTCAGCTCCGCGAGGAGCTCGCGGACCCGTTCGGGCGAGCGGTATGCGCCGTTGAGCTCACCGGCGATGCGCAGCGCCTCCTGGCTCGTGCGGTGCATGACGGCGTGCAGCGGCGAGCCGCCAGGGATCGTCCGCCCGGCGTCGAGCTCGGCCAGCAGGTCGTCCAGGTCCATGGGTTCCTCTCAGTCGGTGAAGGTCGCGGTGGTCGAGGCCGCGGTGGCCGCCCATGACGCGAGCAGGCGCAGCGACTCCTCCGTCGGGGAGCCCGGCGTCGCGGTGTACACGGTCATGCCGAGCCCGGGGTCGCCGTGGAGCTCGAGCGTCTGGTAGTGCAGCTCGAGGTCCCCCACGACGGGGTGCCGGAACGTCTTCTGCCCGGCGTAGTGCCGCCGCACGTCGTGGGACGCCCACAACTCGCGGAACCGCTCGCTGCGCGTCGACAGCTCGCCGACGAGGGCCTGGAGCCGCTTGTCGTGCGGGCTGCGGCCCGCCTCGCGGCGCAGGATCGTGACGTTCGTCCAGGCCGCCCGGTCCCAGTCGGGGTAGAAGTCGTGGGACGCGGGGTCGAGGAAGATGTGGCGCGAGAAGTTCGCCGGTCCCGCGGAGCCCGCGATCATGGGCGCGTACATCGCGGACCCGAGCGCGTTGGCGGCGACGAGGTCCATGCGGTTGTTCTGGATGAACGCCGGCGCGGTGGTGATCGCGTCGAGCAGGTACTGCAGCTCCGGGCGCACCGGCGTGTCGCCGTGGCCGCGCGGCGGGCGCGCGCCGACGGGGTTGGCGGTGCGCGCGAGGTCGAGCAGGTGCTCCCGCTCGGCCGCGTCGAGGAGGAGCGCCCGCGCGACGGACTCGAGCACGGCGTCGGACACGCCCCGCAGGTTCCCGCGCTCGAGTCGCGTGTGGTAGTCGACGCTCACCCCGGCGAGACGGGCGACCTCGTCGCGGCGCAGCCCGTCGACGCGTCGACGGCCGCCGTACGTCTCGATGCCCGCCTGCTCGGGCGTCACCCGCGCTCGACGGCTCATGAGGAACTCCCGCACCTCGGAACGGTTGTCCATGGCCTCCACGTCCTTCACGGGAGTGCGGGACGACGGCGCGCGGCGCGGGCGGGCGGCACCCCCACGCCGCGCCCGCCCGGTCCGAGCGTCCCGCCGGTCAGAACGTGACGATCGTCTTGAGGGACTCGCGGCGGTCCATCGCGGCGTAGCCGTCGGCGATGTCGTCGAGCGCGACGGCCTTGTCGAAAACGCGGCCGGGGTCGATCGCGCCGCTCAGCACCTGCGGGATCGCGTCCTCAAGGTAGGCGCGGACGGGGGCAGGCCCGCCGGTGAGCGTGATGTTGCGGCCGAACAGCGAGGCGAAGCCGACAGGGGCGTCGTCGTACTGCGGGACGCCCACGCGGCTGATCACGCCTCCGGCGCGCACGACGCCGTAGGACTGCTCGTAGGCGGGCAGGTGCCCGACGGCCTCCACGACGACGTGGCTGCCCAGGCCGTCCGTGAGGTCGAGGACCCGCTGCACGTCCTCGGCGCCGCGCTCGGCGACGACGTCGGTCGCGCCCCACTCGCGCCCCAGGTCGGTCCGGGCCTCGTGACGGCCCATGAGGATGATGCGCTCGGCGCCCATCTGGCGTGCGGCGAGCACGGCGGACAGCCCGACCGCGCCGTCGCCGACGACCGCCACGGTCTGGCCCGGGGACACGCGCGCCATGTGCGCGGTGTGGTACCCCGTGAGGTACAGGTCCGAGAGCGTGAGCAGTGAGGGCAGGAGCGGGCTCGCCTCGTCGACGTCGGGCACGGCGACGAGGCTGCCGTCCGCGAGCGGGATGCGCGCGAGCTCGGCCTGCTGGCCGCCGACGTCGCCGGGGTTGCCGTAGAAGCCCCCGTGGGGGCACGCGGTCTGGAACCCGTCGCGGCACACGTCGCACGTGTTGTCCGACCAGGCGAACGGCGCGATCACGAGGTCGCCGGGGCGGACCGTCGTGACGGCAGACCCGGCCTCCTCGACGACGCCGAGGAGCTCGTGGCCGATCGGGACGCCCTCGTCGGTGCGACCCATCGACCGGTACGGGTGCAGGTCCGAGCTGCAGACGCACGCGCGCACCGCGCGGACGATCGCGTCGGTCGGCTCGAGGATCGTCGGGTCGGGACGGGTCTCGACGCAGACGTCGCCCGCGCCGTAGATGACGGTGGCCTTCATGGAGCTCTCCTCGCTGTGGGGTACGCGCACCATTCGACACCTGCCCCGGGGCCGCGTGGGAGTCCCGCTCCAGCAGGGTTCTGGCAGTACCTGGCTAGGCGCCCGCGGCCGTGCCCTCGCCGTCGACGTGCACCATGACGAGAGCGACGTCGTCCTGGGAGCCGAGCGGCACGAGCTCCGCGAGGAGCGCGTCGAGCAGCTGGTCCGGCGCGACGTCGCCGAGCGCCTCGACGCGGCCCGGCAGCTCGTCGAGCACGTCCCGCAGGGACCGGTCCCGGCGCTCGACGAGCCCGTCGGTGTAGAGCAGGAGCGTGTCACCCGGGCCGAGTGACATCGCGTGCTCGGCGCGCGGGCCCCCGAGCCCGACGCCGAGCATCGGTGACGGGCGTGCCGTGAGCAGGTGGGCGGTCCCGTCCGCGCGACGCACGACGGGCGGCACGTGCCCGGCGCTCGCCCAGCACACCGCGCGCCTCCCTGCCGGGCCGGGGATGCCGACGCGCGCGACGGCGACGGTCGACAGCGCCTGCAGCCCGAGACCCTCCGCGGTGCGCTCGGCGGCGTCGAGCGCCTCGGCAGGACCGGCGTCCGTCGCGAACGCGACCGAGCGCAGCACCCCGCGCAGGTGCCCCATGTGAGCCGCGGCGGCGACGTCGTGCCCGGTGACGTCGCCGACCACGACCGTCGTCTCGCCGTCGGGGTGCACGAACGCGTCGTACCAGTCCCCGCCGACGTGGACCTCCGGCACCGCCGGGCGGTACCGCACGTCGATCGTCAGACCGGGGATGCGCGGGGGAGGCGTGAGCACGGAGTCCTGGAGAGCGAGCGACGCGCTGCGCTCGCGCGTGATGACGTCCGCGTACCGGTCGACGGACGACCCGAGCAGCAGAGCCTGGTCGACGACCGAGAGCGCGGTGGCGTCGGCGGGGCCGGTGGTGCGCCCCACGTCCGGGATAGCGACCCCGCCGGCCAGCACGACCGACGTCACGTCCTCCGCGCGGTGCACGACGGCCGTGACCCGGCCCGCGGCGTCGAGCACCGGGAGGTTCGTCGTGAGCCACCAGCGTTCGACCCACCCGCCGGCAGTCCCGCGCAGGTCGTACCGGTGGGGGCCGATCATCTCGATCTGCCCCGTGCGCGCGACCCGCTCGAGCGACAGCACGACCCGGTCGACGGCGCCCTGGTCCGGTCCCTGGGCCGGGAAGACGTCGAGGTAGTGGCGCCCGACGACGGCGCTCGCGGGCACGTCGATCGTCCGCAGGAGCGACTCGTTCGCGTCGAGGATCGTGAGGTCCGGCGCGAGGACCGCCTTGGGGGCCGTGAGGACCGAGAAGACGGCGTGGTAGTCGACGGGGCCGGCGGTCCCGTCCGGCTCCGGCGGCGTGCGGACGGCACCCCCCTGGTTTCCTGCCACACTCCGAGAATGACCCAATCCCGGGGGCTCGCAGGTCGAGCGAAGGTCCCGAAGTCTCCCGACGGACGGCCGGAGGTGCCGGCGCGGCCGCGCTAGCCGACGGCGGTGACCGGCGACGCGAGCGGCGTGCCCGACCCGTCGCGGCGCTGGTCGACCGGGGGCAGGTCGACCGACTGCCCGCCCGACCCGGTCGCCCGCGCCGGACCCTGCCCGACCCACGCGAGGATGAGCGCGTCCTCGCCCTTGAGGAACCGGTGCGCGCGGACGCCGCCGGTCCCGCGGCCCTTGCCGGGGTAGAGCTCGTACGGGGTCACCTTGCCGGCGCCGGTCTGGGTCCCGGGGAGCGCGTCGGACGACCCGGCCACGGTGACGACGACGCCGAGGTCGCGCACGTCGGCCGGGACGACGCCGAAGAACGCGACCCGCTGGCCGTCGGCGAGCCGGATGCCGGCCATGCCGCCCGCCGGGCGGCCCTGGGGCCGCACCGCGGACGCGTCGAAGTGCAGCAGGGACGCGTCGCTGGAGACGAAGACGAGCTCGTCGGCGTCCGTCGCGGGCGCCGCGCCCACGACGGTGTCGCCGTCCTTGAGCCCGATGACCTCCCACTCGTCGCGGTTGCCCGGCACGTCGCCCGGCGTGACGCGCTTGACGACGCCCTGCGCGGTGCCGAGCGCGAGCGGGGGAGCGTCGGGGTCGAGCGACGCGATGGTCACTGCCTCCTCGCCCGGCTCGAGCGCGACGACCTCGCTGAGCGGGACGCCGCCGGACAGGCTCGGCGCGTTGTCCGTCGGCGGGAGGGCGGGCAGGTCGAGCACGGAGACGCGCAGCATGCGGCCCCGGCTCGTGACGAGGCCGACCTCGCCGCGCGCGGTCGTGCGGACGGCGGCGCGCAGCACGTCGTGCGCGGCGCGCGGCCCCGAGCGCGCGGGCTCCGTCTCGTCGCTCGTGCGGGCGAGCAGCCCGGTCGCGGAGAACAGCGCCCAGCACGTGGTGTCGGCGACCTCGAGCGGGACGGCCGCGGTCGTCGTCGGTGCGGCGCCCGCGGACTCCAGCAGGATCGTGCGGCGCGGGGTGCCGTACGTCTTGGCGACGTCCGCCATCTCGCCCGACACCACGGCGCGCAGCCGTGCGTCGCTGCCGAGGATCTCCTGGAGCTCCTCGATCTCGCGGCGCAGCGTCTCCTGCTCCTTCTCGAGCTCGATGCGCGAGAACTTGGTGAGGCGGCGCAGCTGGAGCTCGAGGATGTACTCCGCCTGCGGCTCCGACAGGTCGAACACCGTCTGCAGGCGGCCGCGGGCGGTCGCCGTGTCGTCGGACGACCGGATCACCTGGATGACCTCGTCGATGTCGACGATCGCGACGAGCAGGCCGTCCACGAGGTGCAGCCGCTCGGAGCGCTTGCGCAGCCGGTACGCGGAACGACGGCGCACCACGTCGATGCGGTGGTCGACCCACACCGACAGCATCTCCCGCAGGCCGAGCGTGCGCGGCTGGCCGTCGACGAGCGCGACGTTGTTCATGCCGAACGAGTCCTCGAGCGGCGTGAACTTGTAGAGCTGCTCGAGCACCGCCTCGGGGTTGAAGCCCGTCTTCACCTCGACGACGATGCGCAGCCCGTGCTCGCGGTCCGTGAGGTCGGTCGCGGCCGTGATCCCCTGGATCTTCTTCGTCTTGACGCCCTCGGCGATCTTCTCGATCACCTTCTCCGGCCCGACGAGGTAGGGCAGCTCGGTGATGACGATGCCCTTGCGGCGCGGCGTGAGGCTCTCGACGCGTGCGGTCGCGCGCGTGCGGAACGTCCCGCGGCCCGTGCGGTAGGCGTCCCGGACGCCGTCGAGGCCGACGATCTTGCCGCCCGTCGGCAGGTCCGGGCCGGGCACGAACCGCATGAGCGCCTCGAGGTCGGCGTCCGGGTGCGCGACGAGGTGGCGTGCCGCGGCGACGACCTCGACGAGGTTGTGCGGCGCCATGTTGGTCGCCATGCCGACCGCGATGCCCGACGCGCCGTTGACCAGCAGGTTGGGGATCGCGGCGGGCAGGACCTCGGGCTGCTGGAGCTTGTTGTCGTAGTTCGGCACGAAGTCGACGACGTCCTCGTCGAGCCCCGCCGTCATCGCGAGCGACGGCGGCGCGAGACGGGCCTCGGTGTACCGGGAGGCCGCGGGGCCGTCGTCGAGCGTTCCGAAGTTGCCGTGCCCGTCGACCAGCGGCAGCCGGAGCGAGAAGTCCTGGGAGAGGCGCACCAGTGCGTCGTAGATCGCGGCGTCGCCGTGCGGGTGCAGCTTGCCCATGACCTCGCCGACGACGCGCGCCGACTTCACGTGGGCGCGGTCGGGGCGCAGCCCCATGTCGGCCATCATGTAGAGGATGCGGCGCTGGACGGGCTTGAGGCCGTCCCGCGCGTCGGGCAGGGCGCGCGAGTAGATGACGGAGTAGGCGTACTCGAGGAACGACGTCTCCATCTCCGCCTGGACGTCGACGTCGACGATCTTCTCGTTCACCTCGGCCGGGTCGATCGAGGGGGTCGAGGACTTGCGCGCCATGGGCCTGCGGGCTCCTGCCGTTCGGTGCGCCGCGGTGGCGCGGGGTCTGTGCCGTCGTGGCCGGTGCTGGGCCGGCCGGGGTGCTGCGGTTGCGTGCCGCACGCGAGGGTACGCCACGCGTCCGACACGCCGTGCCACGGCGCCTGCCGTGGCACGTGCCGGGACTGCCTGCCGGGACCATTGTCCTCCCGGCGCGGGCCGGGGTGGCGCAGGCGCACCGCGCGCGCGACCGCATAGCCTGGGGTCGTGGACGACGGCGCGCCGGGGCGGGACCCGGACCGGTACCCGGTGGAGTGGGAGGCCGACGTCGTGCTGCGCGACGGGACCACCACGCACGTGCGGCCCATCCGCCCCGAGGACGCCGACGCGCTCCAGCGCTTTCACGTCGGCCAGTCCGAGCGCTCCACCTACCTGCGGTTCTTCGCGCCCATGGAACGGCTGTCCGAGCGCGACCTCGAGCGCTTCACGCGCGTCGACCACGTGGACCGCGTCGCGCTCGTCGCGGTGCGCCCGCGCGACGGCGCCCCCGGGGACGGCGGCGAGGACATCATCGGCGTCGCACGGTTCGACCGCACCGGCCCCTCCGAGGCGGAGGTCGCCTTCAACATCGCGGACTCCGCGCAGGGCCGGGGCCTGGGCTCCGTGCTGCTGGAGCACGTCGCCGCGGCGGCGCGCGAGCGCGGTGTGCGCCGCTTCACGGCCGAGGTGCTGCCCCAGAACGGCAAGATGCTCGCGGTGTTCCGCGAGGCGGGGTACGACGTGCGCCAGCAGATGGACGACGGCTTCGTCCAGGTCAGCGTCGACCTCGACCCCACGGAGCGGTCGCGGGCCGTCATGGCCGACCGCGAGCACCGCGCGGAGGCCCGGAGCATGCAGGGGCTGCTGGGCGCCACGAGCGTCGTGCTCGTGGGCCCCGACGCCCCGGCCGACGCGCGCGCGGAGCACGACGGCGAGGCCCTCGACCGCCTGCTCGCGCAGCGCGCGCTCGCCGCGCTCGAGCGCAGCGACGTGACGGTCCACGTCGTGGGGGCCGCGCGCGGCCCGGGGGAGGAGCGGTGGTCCGCGACCCTCGCCGACGTACCCGGTCCCGTCGACCTCGCCGTCGTCGCGCTGCCCCCGCCCGCGGCGATCGACGCCGTCCGCCGGCTCGCGCGCCTCGAGGTGCGCGGCGTCGTCGTGCTGTCGGCCGGCTTCGCCGAGACGGGTCCGGACGGGCTCGCGCTGCAGCGCGAGCTCCTGCGCGTCGCGCACACGGCGGGGCTGCGCGTCGTCGGGCCCGCGAGCTACGGGCTGCTGCGCACGGGCGACGCGCCCGACCGCCCCGCCCTCGCCGCGACCCTCGCCCACGACCTGCCGGCCCCCGGCGTGGTGGGCCTGTTCAGCCAGTCCGCGCCCATGGCCGTGACGCTCCTCGCGACGACGGCGCGGCGCGGCCTGGGCGTGTCGTCGTTCCTGTCCGCCGGGCACCGCGCCGACGTCTCGGGCAACGACCTCATGCAGTACTGGCAGGACGACGCCGCGACGCAGGTCGTGTGCCTCTACCTCGAGTCCATCGGCAACCCGCGCAAGTTCTCGCGCATCGCGCGCCGCCTCGCGTCGGTCAAGCCCGTGGTCGTGGTGACGGCGGGGCGCTCGGGGCACGTCGTGCCGCCGGGGCACGCGGTCCGCTCGACGCGCGCGCCGCGGCGGACGCTCGAGGAGATGCTGCGGCAGTCCGGCGTCATCCGGGCCGAGAACACGCACCACATGATCGACATCGCCCAGCTGCTCGCGCACCAGCCGCTCCCGGCCGGGCGCCGCGTCGGCATCCTCGCGAGCTCCGCGTCGCTCGCCGCGCTCGTCGCCGAGGCGTCGTCCTCGGCGGGCCTCGTCGTCGCGCGCTCGGACTTCCTGCCCGAGGACGCGTCCGCCGACGAGCTCGCCGCCACGGTCGGCGCGCTCTACGCGCCCGACGCGTGCGACGTCGTCGTCGTGGTGCAGGTCCCGGTCGTCGGGCCCCGGCGCGCGGACGTCTCGCGCGCCGTCGCGGACGCGGCCGCCCGCACGGGCCGCACGACCGTGGCGAGCATGCTCGGCCTGCACGGCCTCACCGACGAGCTCTCGGCCCAAGCCCCGGGGGCGGAGAGCGGGGCGGCCCCCGTGCGCGTCCCCGCCTACTCGACGCCGGAGGACGCCGTCGCCGCGCTCGGTGCGGTCGTGCGCTACGCGCGCTGGCGCGAGGCCGACCACGGCACGCCCGTGCGCCCGGCCGGCGTCGACCCGGTGCGGGCGCGCGCGCTCGTCGAGGAGGCGCTCGCCGGTCAGGACGCCGTCGACCTCGACCCGACGACGACGGCGGAGCTGCTCGCGTGCTACGGCGTGCGGGTCTGGCCCGCGCGCCGGGTGCGGACCGCCGACGAGGCGGTCGAGGCGGCGCGCGAGGTCGGCTGGCCCGTGGTGCTCAAGAGCACCGCGGCAGGCCTGCGGCACCGGGCCGACCTCGGGGGCGTGCGGCTGGACATCGCGGACGAGACCGAGCTGCGCACGGACTTCGCGCAGATGCGCGAGGCGCTCGCGGCCGTGCTGCCGGGCGCCGCGGACGAGCCGTTCGAGGTCCAGGCGATGGCCGACGCCGGGGTCGCGTGCGTGGTCCGCTCGACCGAGGACCAGCTCTTCGGCCCCGTCGTCTCGTTCGGGCTCGCGGGCGACGCCGTCGACCTCCTCGGCGACGTCGCGTACGGCGTGCCGCCCCTGACCGACGTCGACGTCGCGGCGATGGTCCGCTCGGTGCGGGCCGCGCCGCGCCTGTTCGGCTACATGGGCACGCACGTGGTGGCCACGGCCGCGCTCGAGGACGTCCTGGCGCGCGTGTCCGTGCTCGCGGACGACCTGCCCGAGGTCCGCAGCCTCGAGCTGTACCCCGTCGTCGTCTCGGAGCACGGGGCCGCGGTCCTCAGCGCGCGCGTCACGCTCGCCGACGCGCAGCGGGCCGACGCGCTCCGGCGGGCCCTGCCGGGCTGACGGGCCGACCGCGCCGGGGACCCCGACGGCGGGTGGCCCCGGCCCGGCGCCGGATGGGACAATGCGCGGGTGCCCTCTGCTACCTCCAACGCCTGGACCGACCTGACGACCCAGCTCCACCGCGCCGGCTACTACCCGGAGCTCGTCGCGGACGTCCTCGACCTCGCGGTCGCGGGGGAGGAGATCGTCTCGCACCTCGTGCTCCCGGAGACGACGTTCGACGCGACCGAGGTGCGCCGCCACCTCACGGTGCTCGTCCTCACGCCCACGCGTCTCGTCACGGCGCACGTCGACGACCACCCGGCGGACAGCGAGAACCCGTCGGCCTCCGCCGCCGCGACGACCGAGGCCGTGCCCCTGTCCGAGGTGCGGTCCGTCTCGCTCACGCACGTCGTGGCGGAGCCGCACGAGCACCGTGCGGGTGCCGCGCCGCTCGAGGTCACGCTCGCGCTCGGCTGGGGCGCGGTCTCGCGCGTCGACCTCGAGCCCGCCGGCTGCCCCGACCCCGCGTGCGACGCCGACCACGGGCTCACCGGCCAGATCACGCCCGACGACGTCGTCGTCCGCGTGAGCGCCGAGGCGGAGGGCCGCGACGCCGTCCGGGCCGCGGTGGATTTCGCGCGGGCGCTGTCGCGCTCGACCACCCGGCACAGCGCCCGGTGAGCGAGGCACCCGCGGACGCGCCGGCCCCGGTCGCCGACCCGGCGCTCCCTCCGGGCCTCGTCGCGCCGGAGCACGGGACGCGCGGCCTCGCGGCCGTCCTGCCCGCCGCCGCGGGCGCGCTCGGCGTCGGCCTGACGACCGCCACGAGGCTCGTGAGCGAGACGGCGCGCGGCGCGCTCGACCTGCCGCGCGCCGAGCGCGTGTGCGTCGTGCTGGTCGACGGCCTCGGCCACCTCAACCTCGCCGAGCGCGCGGGGCACGCCCCGTTCCTGCGCTCGCTCCTGCCCGACGCGCGGCCCCTCACCTCGACGTTCCCCAGCACGACCGCCGCCGCGATCGGCGCCTTCGGCACGGGCACCGCGCCGGGCCGCACGGGCATGCTCGGGTACACGCAGCGCAACCCGGTGACGCGCGGCCTCGCCAACATGGTGTCGTGGGAGGGCGCGCCCGCGCCCGCCGAGCTCCAGCGCGAGGAGCCGGTGCTCGCGCGCCTGGCCGGGGCGGGCGTCGCGGTGACCTCCACCGGCCCCGCCCGGTTCGCCGGGTCGGGCATGACGGTCGCCGCGCTGCGGGGCGGCACGTACGCGTCCGCCGAGCCGCTGGCGGGGCGCGTCGACGCGGCCGTCCGCGCGCTGTCCCGGCCCGGTCTCGTCTACCTCTACTGGGGCGAGGTGGACAAGGCGGGCCACCACCACGGCAGCGCGTCGTGGCAGTGGGGCGACGAGCTCGAGGCGCTCGACCGCGAGCTCGCGCGCCTCGTGCGGTCGGTGCCGCGCGGCACGCTCGTGCTCGTCACCGCGGACCACGGCATGGTCGACGTCGACCCGGCGCTGCGCCGCGACGTCGCGACCGACCCCGCGCTCGCCCGCGGCGTCGAGCTCGTCGGCGGCGAGCCGCGCGCCGTCCACGTGTATACCGAGCCCGGCCAGACGGCGGCCGTCGCCGCGCGCTGGCGCGACGTCCTCGGCGACGACGCGCTCGTGCTGGAGCGGGACGAGGTGCTGGCCCGCGGCTTCCTCGGGCCCGACCCCCGGCCCGAGGCCGTCGCCTCCGCCGGCGATGTGATGGTCGCGCTGCGGGGGCGGGCGACCGTCGTCGACTCGCGCACCCAGACGCCCGCGTCGCTCACGCTCGTGGGCGTGCACGGCTCGCTCACCGAGCGCGAGATGCGCGTGCCGCTGCTCGTCGCGGCCACCTGACCCGACCGCGCCCCGTCGCGCCGGAGCCACCCGGCGCGGACGCACCGACCGACCTCGCGGAGGACCGCCGATGGCAGAGCTCGTCTTCTTCTCCGGGACCATGGACTGCGGAAAGTCCACCCTGGCGCTCCAGCTCGACCACAACCACGCCGCACGCGGCCGCCGCGGGCTGATCTTCTCGCGCGACGACCGCGCCGGGTCCGACCGCCTCTCCTCGCGCCTCGGGCTCGAGGTCGTCGCGCGCGAGGTCCACGACGACACCGACTTCTGGACGCTCGTCACCGCCGAGCCGGTGCCCGTGGACTACCTGGTGTGCGACGAGGCGCAGTTCTACTCCCCGACGCAGGTCGAGCAGCTCGCACGCCTCGTCGACGAGACGGAGATCGACGTCTTCGCGTTCGGCATCACCGCCGACTTCCGCACGCGCCTGTTCCCGGGCTCCGCACGCCTCATCGAGCTCGCGGACCGGGTCGAGGTCCTCCAGGTCGAGTCGCTGTGCTGGTGCGGACGCCGCGCCACGCACAACGCGCGCACGGTGGACGGGCGCATGGTCGTCGAGGGCGACCAGGTCGTCGTCGGGGACGTCCGGGCCGGCTCGGGGGAGATCGGCTACGAGGTGCTGTGCCGGCGCCACCACATGCGGCGCATGACGACGGCGGTCGCGCGCCGGCACGCGACGGAGGACGGGCTGCCGCTCGACCTGCCGCGCTGACGCGCCGCGGCCGTCACTCGGGGCGGGCCCCGAACACGATCTCGTCCCAGCTCGGGACCTTCGCGCGCGACCGGTTCTTGCCCTTGCGGACCTCGCGCGCGGCCGGGGGCCGCACCGTGCTCGAGGCGCCGTCGACGTCGGAGGCCGACGGGGCGTCGCCCTCCGTGCCAGCCTCCCCGGACGGATCGGTCTCCGGGCGCCCGGGCTCGTCGGGGCCGTCCTCGGACGCGTCGGCGGCGACCGGGCCCTGCGGGGGCCGGATCGTCGGCAGGTGCACCACGGTCGCGCCCGCGGGCAGGCCGCCGGAGAACCCGCCCTCGTCCTCGTTCTGCTCACGGTTCCCCGGGGCGAGCGGGCCGAAGCCCTCGAACGGCTCCTGCCCGACGGTGTCGCCCGCGGGCGCCGGGTCCTTGCGCGGGCGCACGCCGCGCCGCTGGCTCAGGTCGTCGAGCAGCTCGGCCGTCCCGTCGTCGGCGGGCGGTGCGGCCCGCAGGCCGCGGGCGCCGCGCGCGGTCGCGTCCACGTCGAACACCGCCACGGCCCCCGGTGCCGGGTCGCGCGGGGCGTCCGTCCCGGAGAGCCAGCGGGCCTCGTCGTCCAGCGCCTGCAGCGCGCGCGTCGCCGGGTCGTAGGTCCAGCGGGCCGTCCGCTCGCCGGTCCCGGCCTCGAACGTCGCCGTCACGACCCACGGGGAGCCGTGCGCGCGCGCCGCGCTCCACGCGACCGCTGCGGCGTCGACGTCGCGCGCGGCGAGCCGCTGCGCGACGAGCTCGCCCACCGTCGGGGAGTCCTCGTCGTGCCCCGGGCGCAGCCCGCGCACGCGCTCGACGACGTACTCCTGCTCGGCGACGACCGGGCCGGCGAACCGGCGCACGTGCTCGACCCCGAGCCCCGCGGCCTCGGCGACCGCCTCCACGGAGTCCCCGGCCCGCAGCCGGGCCTGGATCTCGCGCGGGGCGAGGTTGCGCTCGCCCTCCGCGCGCAGGTGCTCCAGGTGCGGGCGGTCGCGCCGTACGGCCGCGCGCAGCGCCTCGGTGATGGGCAGCACGAACTGCGCGCCACCCGTCGCGCGCAGGACGAGGTGCTCCCCGTCCTCGTGCAGTCTCACCAGCTCCAGCTCGTCCATGGACCCTCCCGTGTCGCCGCGCCCGGTGGCGCTCGCGGTGCCGCTCGTGTGCCGCTCGTGGTGCCGCCCCGGTCGCCCGGCGCCCGGCCGCGTGCCGGACCGCCGTGCGCCGTGGACCGCGACGCCCGCGCCACCGCTCCCTCGAGGGTGCCATCGTCCCATCCCCGAGCGGCGCAGCACGCGCGGTGTGCCGCCCATTCGCGCCGGCCCGGCCCGGCCCCCGCAGGCGGCGGCTGGGATGATGCGGGGGTGATCCTCGACCTCGTGCCCGGCGACGCCCTCGAGCTCGGCGGCGTGTTCTTCGCGGCGCTGTCCGGCGGGCTCGCCGCGGTGCGCAAGCGGTTCGACCTCGTCGGCGTCCTCGTGCTCGCGTGGGCCGCGGGACTGGGCGGCGGGCTCCTGCGCGACGTCCTCATCGGGGCGATCCCGCCCGTCGGCATCTCCGACTGGCGGCTCGTGGCCGTCGCCGCCCTCGCGGGCGTCGTCACGTTCTTCTGGCACCCGCGGCTCGAGCGGCTGCGGCGCAGCATCATCGTGCTCGACGCCGGCGCCCTCGCGCTCTTCGTGCTGTCCGGGACCATGAAGGCCCTGGAGTACGGCGTCGGCCCGCTCGCCGCGGTCTTCGCGGGCGTGCTCACGGGCGTGGGGGGCGGCATCCTGCGCGACCTGCTGACCAACGAGGTGCCGCTGCTGTTCCAGGACAAGCAGCTCTACGCCATCCCGGCGCTCGCGGGGGCCGCGCTCACCGCGGCGCTCGCCGAGGCGGGCCTGCTCGGCCCGTTCTCGCAGGCGGCGGTCCTCGCGCTGGTGTTCGGCTTCCGTCTCGTCTCGCTGCGTCTCGGCTGGTCGGCGCCCGGCCCGTGGGAGGGTCGCCGGGCAGGCCGCGGGTCGGGCAGGATGTGAGGCGTGCGCCTCTTCATCGACGACCCCCGGCAGCCCGACGACGTCACCGTGGCCGACCTGCGCGACCTGGCCGAGCGCCTCGCGCGCGAGGCCGGCGAGCTGGTCCGCTCCGGCCGTCCCGACCGGGTCGAGGTGGCCGCGACGAAGTCGACCGCGACCGACGTCGTGACGCGGATGGACGCCGACTCCGAGGCGCTGCTGCGCCGCGGCATCGCCGCCGCCCGCCCCGACGACGCGATCCTCGGCGAGGAGGAGGGCGCCTCGGCCGGGACGTCGGGCGTCACCTGGGTCATCGACCCGGTCGACGGCACGGTGAACTACCTCTACGGCGTCGCGTCGTACGCGGTGTCGGTCGCCGCGGTGGTCGGCCCGCCCGACCCGCTGGAGTGGACGGTGCTCGCCGGGGCGGTGCACTCCGTCGTCGACGACCGTACGTGGACGGCGGGGCTGGGAGCGGGGGCGACCCTCGACGGCCGGCCCGTGCACGTCAACGCCGAGACCGACCTCGGCCAGTGCCTCGTGGGCACGGGCTTCGGGTACGACTCCGACCGTCGCCGCGCGCAGGCCCGCGTGCTGCTCGACGTGCTGCCGCAGGTGCGCGACATCCGCCGCCTCGGCTCGGCCGCGATCGACCTGTGCCTCGTCGCCACGGGCGAGCTCGACCTCTACTACGAGCGCGGTCTCAACCCGTGGGACATGGCCGCGGGAGCGCTCGTCGCGCACGAGGCCGGGGCGCTCGTGACGGGCCTGCGGGGTCGCGCCGCGGACCGCGAGATGACGGTCGCGGGACCGCCCGAGGCGGTCGCCCGGCTCGTCCGGATCCTCGAGGGCGCGGAAGCGGACTCCGACTCCTGACGGGGTGCCGTGCACCCGTGACCAACGACACCCGGGCGGGTGCCCGGCCACAGGGTGCATCACTCAGGGAAATGGTGCAGAATCCGGGGGCCCACCGGGAACAATTCCGGTGCGCCGCGCATTGATGAGCGTGCAGTGCCACGAACCCCCTCGGGGCACGACACGTCACGGGGTGCCCCCGCACCCCGCACCCGTGCCGCCCGGCACGACCGGCCGTCGCCGGTGGTCCGGACGTGCACAGTCGCGATCGACGATATTCCGGAGAGTGACCCCACAGATGGCAACAGACTACGACGCCCCCCGCAAGAGTGAAGAGGAGCTCAGCGAGGACTCGCTCCAGGAGCTCCAGGCTCGTCGCTCCGACAAGAGCTCGGGCGTCGTTGACGAGGACGAGACCGAGGCGGCCGAAGGCTTCGAGCTGCCCGGTGCCGACCTGTCCGGCGAGGAGCTCTCCGTCCGGGTCCTTCCCCGTCAGGCGGACGAGTTCACGTGCGCGAGCTGTTTCCTCGTGCACCACCGCAGCCAGCTCGCCTACGAGAAGAACGGCCAGCAGATCTGCTCGGAGTGCGCTGCCTGACCCGCCGCGCGCCACGGCCGACGGCCGCCGCCCCCTCCCCGGGGCGGCGGCCGTCGTCGTCCGCGGGGCTCGTAGGCCGAGCGGGGCGCGGGCGCGCGGTGAGCGGACGACCCGCCGCCGCGTGCGAGCGCCCTCGCTCAGGCGGCGTGCGCGGCGCGGACCGCGTCCGCCAGGCGCTGCGGGTGCCGGGTCGAGACGAGCCAGTACGGCGTCGGGTCCTGCGGGTCCTCGAGCACGACGTGCACCCCGGTGCGCGCCCACGCGCGCAGGCACACGTAGGCGCGCGCGTCGAGGCGGGGGCCGAGCTGGACGCGCATCGCGTCGGCGTCGAGCGTCGTCACCTGGCCGAGCAGCGACGCCGGGACGTGGGCCCGCCCCGCGCGCAGCTCGCCGTCGGCGACCTCGACGACGGGCGACGTCCCCCACAGCGCGACGACGCCCGCGACGGCGGCCAGGCCGCCGACCCCGAGGGCGACGGCGTGGCTCGCCGGCCACAGGGCGATCCCGAGGACGAGCGCGAAGCCGAGCGCCGCGGCCCAGCCGCCGACGCCCGGGACGAGGCGCTCGCGGTAGGAGGCCGTGCCCGCGGTGCCGGGCGTCCCGGCGGCTCCGCGGGTCGAGGACGGGGTGCTGCGGTCGGCGGCGTCGGTCATGGGTCCATCATCCCAGCCCCGCGCACCGCGGCCGACGTGCTCGCAGCGCGCCGCGCGCACTAGGCTCTGCGGGTGCCGAACCACCAGCAGCCCTCGACCGGCGACGTCGACGTCCTCATCACGCTCCTCGACGACGTCCCCCTGCCCGCCTACGCCCACCCGGGCGACGCGGGTGCGGACCTCGTGACGACCGTCGACGTCGAGCTGGCGCCGGGGGAGCGCGCCGTGGTCCCGACGGGCGTGTCGATCGCGCTGCCCGACGGCTACGCGGCGTTCGTGCACCCGCGCTCGGGTCTCGCGGCGAAGCACGGCCTCACGGTCGTCAACGCGCCGGGGACCGTGGACGCCGGGTACCGCGGCGAGATCAAGGTGACGCTGCTCAACACCGACGCGCGCGAGCCCGTCGTCCTGCGGCGCGGCGACCGGGTCGCGCAGCTCGTCGTCCAGAAGGTCGAGCGGGCGCGGTTCGTGCAGGCCGAGCGCCTCCCCGGCTCGCACCGCGGCGAGGGCGGGTTCGGGTCGAGCGGCGGCTGGACGCCCGCACCCTGACCGGCGCACCCGGCCCGCCGCTGCGCGGGCTAGTGTGGAATCAGTGCGGGGCGAGCGCCCCGTGAGGAGTCCCGGCCGAGTGCCGGGCAGGTGAAGGAGTTCGTCCGTGGGTCTGTTCCGTCGCTCCAGGTCGTCCGAGCCGACCGAGTCGCCCGAGCCGTCGGGCACGACGTCCGAGCAGGTCGGCGACGGCGCGTCCGCCCCGGAGGCGGCCGCCGAGGCCCCCGCACGCGGCCCGTACGACTCCGCCCAGGTGCCCGAGCGCGGCCCGCGCCTCGACCTCGGCGCGGTGTGGCTCCCCGGCGTGCCGGGCATGGAGCTGCGCATGGAGGTCGACAAGAAGACGCAGCGCATCACGGGCGTGGCGTGCGCGGTCGGCGGCTCCGGGCTCCAGGTGCAGGCGTTCGCCGCGCCGCGCACGGAGGGCATCTGGGACGAGATCCGCGGCGAGATCGCGGCGTCCGTCACCAAGCAGGGCGGTACGGTCGACGACCTGCCGGGCCCGTTCGGGCGCGAGCTGCTCGCGCGCATCCCCGCGCAGACGCCGGACGGCCGCCCGGGCGTGCGGCCCGCGCGCTTCGTGGGCGTCGACGGCCCCCGCTGGTTCCTGCGCGGCGTGCTCACCGGCAAGGCCGCGGTCGACCCGGCCGAGGCGCGGCTGCTCGAGACCGTGTTCGCGAACATCGTCGTCGTGCGCGACCAGAACCCGCGCCCGCCGCGCGACCTGCTCACCCTGCACCTGCCGGGCAAGGGCCCGGAGGCCGCCCCGGCCCCGACCCCGGCCGGTGCCCCCGAGACGCCGTCGTTCGACCCGCTGACCCGTGGGCCGGAGATCACGGAGATCCGCTGACATGGTCCCCACCCTGCGTGACGCCTGGCGCACCGCGCTCGCCTCCCAGGAGGAGCTCGCGGCCGACGAGGAGCGCACCGAGGCGGCCCGGCAGAAGGGCTGCCGTGCCGTCGCCGAGCTGCCCAACCGCCGCCGCGCGAAGATCTCCGGCGTCCTGCGGTCCGTCGTGCTCCGCCCGCGCGAGGGCGTACCGACGGTCGAGGTCGAGCTCTTCGACGGGTCCGGCGTCGTCGACCTCGTCTGGCTCGGGCGCCGCCGGATCGCGGGCATCGAGCCCGGGCGCCGCGCGCTCGTCGAGGGCCTCGTGTGCGACGTCGACGGCCGCCGCACCATCTTCAACCCGCGCTACGAGCTCCTGGCCAAGCCGGGGGAGTGAGCCCGGCGGCCGTCGTGGACGGCCGTGCCGTACGATCCTGCGCACCCGACCCGGCCGCACCGGCCCTCCCGCCGGCGCCGCCCACCCGAGCCCCCGAGGACGCCACGACATGACGAGCAGCAGCGACGCGACCGGCGGCCCCGTGGGCGGGCGCCCCGACCCGGGCCGCGCGCCCGAGCCCGTCGCGCACGACGCCGAGGTGGTCGAGACGGTCGTCGACGACGTCGCGGCGCCCGAGGACGGCCGCGCCCGCGGCGTGCGCGCGCTCGCGGGCGAGGACTTCTCGGTGGCCGACGCGATCGGCGGCGTGCGCGGGCTCGTGGAGTCCGTCGCGCCCGGGCTCGTGTTCGTCGTCGTCTACGTCGCCACGACCAACCTGCGCTGGGCGCTCGTCACGTCCGTCGCGGCGGCCCTCGTGGCCGTCGCCGCGCGCCTCGTCCAGCGCACGCCCGTGACGCAGGCGTTCGGTGGCCTGCTGGGCGTCGGCATCGGCGTCCTGTGGGCGTGGCGCTCGGGGGAGGCGCAGGACTACTTCGCGTGGGGCCTGTGGACCAACGCCGCGTACCTCGTCGCGCTCCTGGTGTCCGTGGTGGTCCGCTGGCCGCTCGTCGGGCTCGTCGTGGAGGGCTTCCGCAGCGGCTTCGGCGTGGGGACGGCGTCCGGCGGCACGACGGCGGACGCGACCGACGGCGAGCCCCGCGAGGGCGCGGACGTTCCCGCGCCGCAGCCCGCCGAGCCGGCCGCCGGGAGCGCAGGAGAGCCCGGCGCGTTCGCCCGCTGGGCGCGGGCGTGGCGGTCGGACCGCGCGCTCGTGCGCCGCTACACCGCCGCGACGTGGCTGTGGATCGGGCTCTTCGGGGCGCGCCTCGCCGTCCAGGTGCCGCTGTACCTCGACGGCGACGTCGGCTGGCTCGGCACCGCGCGCCTCGTCATGGGGATCCCGCTGTGGGCCCTCGTGCTGTGGCTCACGTGGATCCTGGTGCGCCGCCCCGCGACCGCCGGACCGCGGCGCACGGCGTAGCCGCCCGTCGCGCGGGCCGCGCCGTCGCGCGGGCCGCGCCGTCAGAGCAGGTCGCCGCCGAGCTCGGGAGCCTCGACGGGCGCGTCCGGCGCCGTCGGGCCGTCCTCGCCCTCGCCGGCGAGCAGCCGCGCGAGCGCGCCCTCGTCCGCCTCGTTTCCCGTGACGAGCAAGAGCTCGTCCCCGACCTCGAGCGTGTCGTCCGCGCTCGGCGCGATGGGGCGCGTGCCGCGCACGATCGCCGCGAGCACGGTGTCCGCCGGCCAGCGCACCTCGCCCACGCGGCGACCGAGGAGCGGCGACGACGGCGGCAGCGTCACCTCGAGGATGTCCGCGCCGGACTGGTGGAACGTGAAGATGCGCACGAGGTCGCCCACGGCGACGGCCTCCTCGACCATCGCCGTCATGATGCGCGGCGTGGACACGGCGACGTCGACGCCCCACGACTCGTCGAACATCCACTCGTTCTTCGGGTTGTTGACGCGCGCGACCGTGCGCGGCACGCCGAACTCGGTCTTGGCGAGGAGCGACACGACGAGGTTCACCTTGTCGTCGCCCGTCGCGGCGACGATGACGTCGCACTCGTCGACCTTCGCCTCGGCGAGCGACGACAGCTCGCACGCGTCGGCGAGCAGCCAGTCGGCGTCCGCGACCTGCGCGACGCGCATCGCCGCGGGCTGCTTGTCGACGAGCATGACCTCGTGGTCGTGGCTGAGGAGCTCGCGGGCGATCGAGCGGCCGACGGAGCCCGCCCCGGCGATGACGACGCGCATCACTCGGCCTCGACCTTCGGTGCGTGGGTGAGCTTGCGTTCGACGACGGCGGCCCGCTCGTCGTCCATGAGCACGTGCAGCACGTCGTTCTCCTGCAGGACGGTGCGGTCGGTGACGAGGACGCCGTCGCCGAAGCGGCTGACGAACGCGACGCGCGCCTCGGTCGCGTCCTCGATGGCGCGCACGGTGCGGCCGATCCAGCCGGGGTGGAAGTCGACCTGGGCGAGCCGCACGCGCCCGGACGGGTCGCGGTACTCGTCGGTCGCGCCGAACGGGAGCATGCGGCGCAGCACCTGGTCGGAGGTCCAGCGCACGGTCGCCACGGTCGGGATGCCGAGCCGCTGGTAGATCTCGGCGCGCTGCGGGTCGTAGATGCGCGCGACGACTTTCTCGACGCCGAACGTCTCGCGGACCACGCGTGCGGACAGGATGTTCGAGTTGTCGCCGTCGGAGACGGCGGCGAACGCGTACGCGTCCTCGATCCCGGCCTGCACGAGCGTGTCGCGGTCGAAGCCGACGCCGGTCACCTTCTTGCCCGTGAACTCCGCGGGCAGGCGCCGGAACGCGTCGGGGTTCTGGTCGACGACGGCGACCGAGTGGCCGCTCGACTCGAGGGACTGGGCGAGCGTCGCACCGACGCGCCCGCAGCCCATGATCACGAAGTGCACGCACCGAACGCTACCGCCCGCCGGGCCCGCGGGCGCGCACCAGCGCGACCGGGCGCCGTCGGGCATAGCATGTGGCCTCGTGTCGGAGATCGCTGATGCCGCGAAGCGGCTGCTGCTCGGACGGCCTGTCCGTTCCGAGCACCTGGGGCACACGCTGCTCCCCAAGCGCGTCGCGCTGCCCGTGTTCGCGTCCGACGCGCTCTCGTCCGTCGCGTACGCCCCGGACGAGATCCTCCTGACGCTCGCGCTCGCGGGCCTCAGCGCGACGATGATCTCGCCGTGGGTCGGCCTCGCGGTCGTGGTCGTGCTGCTCACGGTCGTCGCGTCGTACCGCCAGAACGTGCGGGCGTACCCGTCGGGCGGTGGCGACTACGAGGTCGCGACGGTCAACCTCGGCCCGACGGCGGGCGTCGGCGTCGCCTCGGCCCTCATGGTCGACTACGTGCTCACGGTCGCGGTGTCGATCTCCTCGGGCGCCCAGTATGCCGCGAGCGCGATCCCCGCGCTGCGGGACCACGAGGCGCCGTTCGCGATCGGGCTCGTCGTGCTGCTCACGCTCGTCAACCTGCGCGGGGTCAAGGAGTCGGGCACCTTCTTCGCGATCCCCGTCTACCTCTTCATGCTCGCGATCGGCACGACGGCGGTCGTCGGCTTCTTCCAGTACGTCACCGGCAACCTCGGCCCGGCGGAGAGCGCGGAGTTCGAGCTCACGGCGGAGAGCGGGTTCGACCAGGGGCTCATGGGCATCGCGGGCGCGTTCCTCGTGGCGCGCGCGTTCGCGTCCGGGTGCGCCGCCCTCACGGGCGTCGAGGCCATCAGCAACGGCGTGCCCGCGTTCCGCAAGCCCAAGTCGCGCAACGCGGCCACGACGCTCGCCCTGCTGGGCGGCATCTCGGCGGCGATGATGCTCTCCATCCTCTTCCTCGCCCGGGCGACGGGCGTGCACTACGCCGAGGACCCGCACGCGCAGCTCTCGCTCAACGGCGAGCCGCTCCCGGTCGACTACGTGCAGCACCCCGTGATCGGGCAGCTCGCGGAGACGGTGTTCAGCGGCGCCCCGATCCTGTTCTACGTCGTGTCGGCCGTGACGGGGCTCATCCTCGTGCTCGCGGCGAACACCGCGTTCAACGGGTTCCCGGTGCTCGGCTCGATCCTCGCCAAGGACGGCTACCTCCCGCGCCAGCTCCACACGCGCGGCGACCGCCTCGCGTTCTCCAACGGGATCATCACGCTCGCGGTCGCGGCGATCGTGCTCATCTGGGCCTTCGACGCCGAGGTGACGCGCCTGATCCAGCTCTACATCGTGGGCGTGTTCGTGTCCTTCACGCTGTCCCAGCTGGGCATGGTGCGGCACTGGACCCGCGCGCTGCGCACCGAGCACCAGCCGCGCGAGCGGTCCCGCATGCGCCGCTCGCGCGTCGTGAACACCGTGGGCCTCGGCATGACGGGCACGGTGCTCGTCATCGTGCTCCTCACGAAGTTCACGCACGGCGCGTGGATCGCGATCCTCGCGATGGCGATCGTCTTCGTGCTCATGAAGTCGATCCGCAAGCACTACGACACGGTGCGCGACGAGCTCGCGCTCGGCGACGACGCCGCGGCCGCCCGCGCGCTGCCGAGCCGCGTGCACGCGATCGTGCTCGTCTCGAAGATCCACCGCCCGACGATGCGGGCGCTCGCGTACGCGCGGGCGTCGCGGCCGTCGGTGCTCGAGGCCGTCACCGTCGGCGTCGACGCCGAGGACGTCGAGGACCTCATGCGGCAGTGGGAGGCTCTCGACCTCCCGGTGCCGCTGCGCGTGCTGGACTCGCCGTTCCGCGAGATCACGCGCCCCGTGCTGTCGTACGTGCGGTCGGTCCGCCGCGAGTCCCCGCGCGACCTGGTGGTCGTCTACATCCCCGAGTACGTCGTCGGGCACTGGTGGGAGCAGCTCCTGCACAACCAGAGCGCGCTGCGCCTCAAGGGCCGGCTCCTCTTCACGCCGGGCGTCGTCGTGGCGTCCGTGCCGTGGCAGCTCTCCTCGACGGAGGGGCAGACCGGGCTCGAGGGCGAGGGCTTCCGCCAGCGCTTCACCGGGTACTGATCGCGCCGGCGCGACCCCCGGAGGAGGCCCGGTCCCGACGTCGGGGCCGGGCCTTCGTGCGTCCGCGGCGGGGGCCGGCGGGAAGCCGGGGGAGAGTGCGGGGGGAGCGCGCGGGAGAGTCCGGGATACTGGGGGCATGCCGTCCTCCTCGCGTGGTCCTGCCGTGCCCTCCGACCGACCGTCCGACCCCGGCGCGGGTCGTCCCGAGCGCGCGCCGCGCCGGTCCGGCCGACGACCCGGCCGGCAGACCCGGCAGTCGCCGCGCGTGCTCCCTCGACCTGAGGTCGAGGTCGAGCTCGAGGTCGGCCCGGTGGCGCACGGCGGTCACTGCGTGGCACGGCACGAGGGCCGGGTCGTCTTCGTGCGGCACGCCCTGCCGGGCGAGCGCGTGCGTGCCCGCGTCACCGAGGGCGGCGACGCCGCGAAGTTCTGGCGCGCCGACGCGGTCGAGGTCCTCGAGGCGTCGCCCGACCGCGTGCCGTCCGCGTGGCCCGAGGCCGGTCCGGGCGGCGTGGGCGGCGGGGAGCTCGCGCACGTCGCGATCGGCGCGCAGCGGCGGTGGAAGCGCGACGTCCTGGCCGAGCAGCTGCGCCGCCTCGCGCACGTGGACCTGGACGATCTTCACCCTCAGGTAGAGGTCGAGGGTCTGCCGGGGGACGACGAGCGCGGCGGCCTCGCCTACCGCACGCGCGTGGACCTCGTGGCCGACGGCGGCGGCCGCGCCGGGATGCACCGCTTCCGCTCGCACACCGTCGTCCCGCTCGACGCGATGCCGCTCGCGAGCGAGGACGTCGCCGACCTCGCGGCCCACGAGAAGGTCTTCACCCGCTCGTGGCGCCCGGGCACCCGGATCGAGCTCGTCGCGCCCGTCGGGTCCGCGCCGGTCCTGCTCGTCGACGGCGAGCCCTGGCGCGGGGGGTCGCCCGACCACCGGCCCAACGCGCGGCGCAGCGTCACCGAGCGCGTGGTGCTCGGCGACCGCGAGCACACGTACCGGGTCGCCGCGGACGGGTTCTGGCAGGTCCACCGCGAGGCGCCCGCCGCCCTGACGCGCGCGGTGCTCGACGGCGTCGGTGACGTCGACGGCGCGCGCGTGCTCGACCTCTACTCGGGGGCCGGGCTGTTCACGTCGCCGCTCGCGGCCGCCGTCGGGGACGCGGGCACCGTGCTCGCGGTCGAGGGCGACGAGCGGGCCGTGCGCGACGCTCGGCGCAACGCGCACGGGCTCGACCGGGTCGAGCTGCGGCACGGGCCGGTCGAGCAGGTGCTCGCCCAGGACGGGAGCGGTGCGGACGTCGTCGTGCTCGACCCGCCCCGCGTCGGTGCCGGGCGCGCCGTCGTCGAGGCCGTCGTGGGCCGTGTGCCGTCGCGCGTCGTCTACGTCGCGTGCGACCCGGCCGCGCTCGCGCGCGACGTGTCGTACCTCGCGGAGCACGGCTACGGGCTGTCGTCGCTGCGCGCGTTCGACCTCTTCCCCATGACCCACCACCTGGAGGCGGTGGCGGTCCTCACGCGCTGACCGCGCGGCGGCGCGTGCGCGCCGCCCCGGGCGCATGATGAGGGGAGACCCCACGAGCACGGACGGTGAGGCGCGCATGACGAGCACGGCGGCGACGGGGACCCGGACGGTCGTCCGGGCGGCGAGCCAGGACGGGCCCGGCGACGGTCCGGACGACGTCCGGGACGTCGTCGGCGTGGGCGTCCTGATGCCGAACGGGCGGCTCGTGGGCCGGAGCTTCGCGTCGCGCGCCGAGGCGGAGGCGTGGGCGCGGCCCGAGGAGGGGGAGCAGGTCGTCGAGCTCAACGTCCTGTGCGACTGCGACCTCTGAGCCGTCGCCGACCCCATATATCTTGACGTCAAGATATATGGGGTATGCTGGTCGCGGTGCAGGTCGCAGCGGGTCGTGGACGAGCCGCCGGCCACCGCCCCGCCCGTCCTCCGGGACGCGGCCGGAGCGGCGCACCGGCCCGGCGTAGTCTGGGCGAAGCCCCCTGAACCATGGCATCCGTGCCACCGTCTCGCCACGAAGGAGCTACGAGTGAGCAGCGTCGACACGTTCGGGTCGAAGGGAACGCTGGAGGTCGGTGAGAACTCGTACGAGATCTTCCGCCTCTCCGCCGTCGAGGGTGTCGAGCGCCTCCCGTACAGCCTGAAGATCCTCGCCGAGAACCTCCTGCGCACGGAGGACGGCGCCAACATCACCGCGGACCACGTCCGCGCGCTCGCGTCCTGGGACCCGGACGCGCAGCCGGACACCGAGATCCAGTTCACGCCGGCGCGCGTGATCATGCAGGACTTCACCGGTGTGCCGTGCGTCGTGGACCTCGCGACGATGCGCGAGGCCGTCGCGGAGCTCGGCGGTGACCCGTCGCGCATCAACCCGCTGGCGCCGGCCGAGATGGTCATCGACCACTCGGTCCAGATCGACGTCGCGGGCCGCTCGGACGCGTTCGAGCGCAACGTCGAGTTCGAGTACCAGCGCAACCACGAGCGCTACCAGTTCCTGCGCTGGGGCCAGACGGCCTTCGACGACTTCAAGGTCGTCCCCCCGGGCACCGGCATCGTGCACCAGGTCAACATCGAGTACCTCGCGCGCACCGTCATGACCCGTGAGGTCGGCGGCGTGCTCCGCGCCTACCCGGACACGTGCGTCGGCACCGACTCGCACACGACGATGGTTAACGGCCTCGGCGTGCTCGGCTGGGGCGTCGGCGGCATCGAGGCCGAGGCGGCCATGCTCGGCCAGCCCGTCTCGATGCTCATCCCGCGCGTCGTGGGCTTCAAGCTCAACGGCTCCATCCCGGCGGGCGTGACCGCGACGGACGTCGTGCTCACCATCACGCAGATGCTGCGCCAGCACGGCGTCGTCGGGAAGTTCGTCGAGTTCTACGGCGCGGGCGTGGCCCAGGTGCCGCTCGCGAACCGCGCGACCATCGGCAACATGAGCCCCGAGTTCGGCTCGACCGCCGCGATCTTCCCGATCGACGGCGTGACGATCGACTACCTGCGCCTCACGGGCCGCAGCGACGAGCAGCTCGCGCTCGTCGAGGCGTACGCCAAGGAGCAGGGCCTGTGGCTCGACCCCGAGGCCGACGGCTACGTCGAGCCCGTCTTCTCGGAGTACCTCGAGCTGGACCTCTCGACGGTCGTCCCGTCGATCGCCGGCCCGAAGCGCCCGCAGGACCGCATCGAGCTGGGCGAGGCGAAGGAGTCGTTCGCGTCCGCGATCCTCGACTACGTCGACGCCCAGGAGGCGGCGCCGTTCACGGGTCTCGACGAGTCCGTCGAGGAGACGTTCCCGGCGTCCGACCCCATCGCCGCCGCCGCGCACGACGACCCGTCCGACCAGCCGGTCGCGCCGGGCCACGCCGACAGCGCGAAGCGCCCGCACAAGGTCGTCCCGGTCACGCTCGAGGACGGCACGACGACCGAGCTCGACCACGGGCACGTCGTCATCGCGTCGATCACGTCGTGCACCAACACGTCGAACCCGTCGGTCATGCTCGCGGCGGCCCTGCTCGCGAAGAAGGCGGTCGACCGCGGTCTCGCGTCGAAGCCGTGGGTCAAGACCTCCATGGCGCCCGGCTCGCAGGTCGTGACGAACTACTACGAGAAGTCCGGCCTGTGGCCGTACCTCGAGAAGCTCGGCTTCCACCTGGTCGGCTACGGCTGCGCCACGTGCATCGGCAACTCGGGCCCGCTCGCCGACGAGATCTCGGCGACGGTCAACGAGCACGACCTCTCGGTCGTCTCGGTCCTCTCGGGCAACCGCAACTTCGAGGGCCGCATCAACCCCGACGTGAAGATGAACTACCTCGCGTCGCCGCCTCTCGTCATCGCCTACGCGCTGGCCGGCACGATGGACTTCGACTTCGACGGCGAGCCCCTGGGCACCGACCCGCACGGCGAGCCGGTCTTCCTCAAGGACATCTGGCCCTCCCCGGAGGAGGTCCAGGCGACGATCGACGCGTCGATCGACCGTGACATGTTCACGAAGGACTACGCGGACGTCTTCACGGGTGACGACCGCTGGCGCGCGCTGGAGACGCCCGAGGGCGACACGTTCGCGTGGGACACCGAGTCGACCTACGTGCGCAAGCCCCCGTACTTCGACGGCATGGGCATGGAGCCGTCGCCCGTCACGGACATCTCCGGCGCGCGCGTGCTAGCGAAGCTCGGCGACTCGGTGACGACCGACCACATCAGCCCCGCCGGTGCCATCAAGGTGGACTCGCCGGCCGGCAAGTACCTCGCGGAGCACGGCGTCGCGCGCCGCGACTTCAACTCCTACGGCTCGCGCCGCGGGAACCACGAGGTCATGATCCGCGGCACGTTCGCGAACATCCGCCTGCGCAACCAGCTCCTCGACAACGTCGAGGGCGGCTACACCTTCAACTTCGTGAAGGACGCGCAGGACACGATCTACGACGCCGCGCAGGACTACGCCGCGCAGGGCACCCCGCTCGTCATCCTCGGCGGCAAGGAGTACGGCTCCGGCTCGTCGCGCGACTGGGCGGCCAAGGGCACGGCGCTCCTGGGCGTCAAGGCCGTCATCACGGAGAGCTTCGAGCGCATCCACCGCTCGAACCTGATCGGCATGGGCGTCCTGCCGCTGCAGTTCCCGGCGGGGGAGAGCGCCGAGTCGCTCGGCCTCGCGGGCACGGAGACCTTCGACATCGAGGGCATCACCGCGCTCAACGACGGCACCACGCCGTCGACCGTCAAGGTCACGGCCACCAAGCCCGACGGCACGAGCGTCGAGTTCGACGCCGTCGTGCGCATCGACACCCCGGGCGAGGCGGACTACTACCGCAACGGCGGCATCCTGCAGTACGTGCTGCGCTCCCTCGTCGCCTGACACGCACGCGCGTCCCGACGGCGCGTCCACCCCGGCCGGGGCGGGCGCGCCGTCGCCGTTCTCCACCAGCCCCTGCGCGGGTGTCGGGAGTCCGGCGTAGCGTCGGTCGCATGACACAGCGGTCGTGGTCGGTCCTGGGCGTCCCGTCGAGCGCGGCCGCCCACGGCCCCGGTCTCGAGAAGGCGCCCGCGGCGCTGCGTGCGGCCGGGCTCGTGGACGCGCTCCGGGCGCGCGGGCTCGTGGTCACCGACCAGGGCGACGTCGAGCCGGCCCGCTGGCGCGCGCACCACGTGCCCGGGCGCCTGAACGATGTCGAGCGTGTCGCCGTGGGCGTCGGTCGCGTCCGCGAGGCGGTGGGGCGCGAGCTCCGAGCGGGTCGTGTGCCGCTCGTGCTCGGCGGCGAGTGCACCGTGACGCTCGGGGTCGTCGCCGCGGCCGTGGACGTGCACGACGACTGCGGCCTGGTCTACGTCGACGGCGGGCAGGACCTCTTCACGGTCGCGTCGCACCCCGAGGAGCCCATCGCCGACGCGACGGGCGTCGCCCACCTCCTCGACCTCCCGGGCGCGAGCCCGGAGCTGAGCGCCGTCGGGGCGCGACGACCGCTCCTGGACGCCCGACGGCTCGCGTTCCTCGGCTTCTCCGACGCCGAGGAGGACGAGGACGGCCGCGTCGCCGCGACCCGGGTCCCCGCCGCCGAGGTCTCCGCAGGTCCCGAGGCGGCGGCCCGTCGTGCCGTGGACGGCGTGGGCAGCGGGCCGTTCGTGCTCCACGTGGACGTGGACGTCCTCGACTTCTTCGCGCTGCCCGCCGCCGACGTGCCCGTCTTCGGGCGCGGGCTCGTCCCCGCCGAGCTGGAGCGCGTCGTGCGCGAGATCGTCTCCGACCCGGACCTCGTCGCGGTCACGCTGGTCGAGTTCAACCCGGACCACGGCGGGTCGGCGACGGCCCGCGCGCTGGTCGACCTGCTCGCCCGCGCGCTCGCGCCCGGCTGACGCGGGGTACGGGCACCGAGGGCCGGGCGGGCCGTCAGAGCGGGGCGTCGAGCGTGCGCGTCCGGTCCCACGGCTCGGTCCAGCCGAGCCGGTCGAACAGCGCGTCGAGGATGCCGCCGGTGAAGCCCCAGACGAGGTGCTCGCGCCCGTCGGCCTCCACGAGGAAGCCGGGGCTCTTGTGCACCCGGCGGTCGCGGCGGACCGTCACCGTGCGGCGCCGGCCGGGGTCGAGCAGGTCGGCCACGGGGACCCGGAACACGTGGGCCGACTCGGCGGCGTCGACGGCGCGGACCGGGGTGGGCCGGGCCCACCACCCGAGCACGGGCGTGACGACGTGGTTGCTCACCGGCACGGGCAGCCGACCGAGCGTGCCGAGCACCTCGACGCCGTCCGGGTCGAGGCCCGTCTCCTCCTCGGCCTCGCGCAGCGCGCCGCCCACGGGGCCGTCGTCGTCGGGCTCGAGCCGGCCGCCCGGGAACGCGACCTGGCCCGGGTGGTGGCCGAGCGTCGTCGCGCGCGCGAGCAGGAGCACGTCGAGGTCGGCGGGGACGGCCGCGGCCGGGTGCTCCGCGGGCACCCCGTCGAGGACGCCGAAGAGCAGCAGCACGGCGGCGTCGCGCGCGTCCGGGCGCAGCGTCCCGACGGCGTGGCGCCACGGCTCGGGCCAGGCACCGCCGTCCCGGGCGAGGGTCGCGAGCTGCGCGCGCGCCGACGCGCGCGCAGCCTCGTGCGGGGTCGTCACCAGCTCACCGGGAGCGGGCGGCCCTCCTCGTAGCCCGCGGCCGACTGCACGCCCACGACGGCGCGGTCCGCGAACTCGGCGAGGCTCGACGCCCCGGCGTAGGTCGCGGAGCTGCGCAGCCCGGACGTGATCTGGTCGAGCAGGTCCTCGACGCCGGGCCGCTGCGGGTCGAGGAACATGCGGCTCGAGCTGATGCCCTCCTCGTACAGCGCCTTGCGCGCGCGGTCGAACGGCGAGCCCCCCGCGGTGCGGGCGGCGACGGCGCGCGCCGACGCCATGCCGAAGCTTTCCTTGTAGAGGCGGCCCGTGCCGTCGTCGTGCAGGTCGCCCGGGGACTCGTAGGTGCCCGCGAACCACGAGCCGATCATCACCTGCGAGGCGCCCGCGGCGAGCGCGAGGGCGACGTCGCGCGGGTGGCGCACGCCGCCGTCGGCCCAGACGTGCTTGCCGAGCTCGCGCGCCGCGGCGGCGCACTCCAGCACCGCGGAGAACTGCGGGCGCCCGACGGCCGTCATCATGCGCGTGGTGCACATGGCCCCCGGCCCCACGCCCACCTTGACGATGTCCGCGCCCGCGGCGACGAGGTCGCGCACGCCGTCGGCGGTGACGACGTTGCCCGCCACGACGGGGACGTCCGGGCCCACCGAGCGCACGGCGTCGAGCGCCTGGAGCATCTTGGCCTGGTGGCCGTGCGCCGTGTCCACGACGAGCACGTCCACCCCGGCCGCGAGGAGCTCCTTCGCCTTCGCCGCGACGTCGCCGTTGATCCCGACGGCGGCGCCGACGCGCAGGCGGCCGGCGTCGTCGAGCGCGGGCGCGTAGACCGACGAGCGCAGCGCGCCCTTGCGCGTGAGGACGCCGACGAGCGCGCCGTCGCGCGTCACGGGCGCGACCTTGAGACGCGCGGTGTGGAGCTGCTCGTAGGCCGCCTCGAGCCCGGCCCGACCGCCGTCGAGCACGGAGGCGTCGAGGACGAGGGGGTGGTCGGTCATCACCTGGTGGACCTGGGTGAAGCGGTCGACGTCGGCGCAGTCGGCCTCCGTGACCACGCCGACCGGGCGCCCGCCGTCCACGACGACCGCGGCGCCGTGCGCGCGCTTGCCGATGAGCGTGAGGGCGGTGTGGACGGTGTCGTGCGGGCCGACGACGACGGGCGTCTCGATGACGGGGTCCTTGGACTTCACGTCCGCGACGACGTCCGCCACGACGTCGGTCGGGACGTCCTGCGGGATGATCGCGATGCCGCCGCGCCGCGACACGGTCTCCGCCATGCGGCGCCCCGCGACGGCCGTCATGTTGGCGACGACGACGGGGATCGTCGTGCCCGTGCCGTCGGCGGAGGAGAGGTCGACGTCGAAGCGCGACGCGACCTCGGAGCGCGACGGGACGAGGAACACGTCGCCGTAGGTGAGGTCGGTCGCGGGGGACTGTCCGGGCAGGAAGCGCATGGTTCCATCCTACGAGGTCGCACCCCGCCGTTGTCCGCAGTGCGGAAGGAGAATTCCACGAACGTCGCGTCCGTGCGTCCGCGGCGCGAGTGTGCGTCAATGACGTGAAGGTCCCGTCGCCCGGCGCACCGCGGCGCAGGTCATCGGCCCGGACGGCCTAGAGTTGTCGGGCTGGTCGCACGGGAACGGAACGGAGCATCTGCATGAGCCTGCTTGGCACGATCACCTCGCCCGAGGACGTGCAACGGCTGACCCCGGGGCAGGCGCGCGAGCTCGCCGCGGAGATCCGGGCGTTCCTCGTCGACTCCGTCTCCCGCACGGGCGGCCACCTCGGCCCGAACCTCGGGGTCGTGGAGCTGACCATCGCGATGCACCGCGTGTTCTCCTCGCCCACGGACACCTTCGTGTTCGACACGGGCCACCAGTCCTACGTGCACAAGCTCCTCACGGGGCGCCAGGACTTCTCCGCGCTGCGCAAGCAGGGCGGGCTGTCCGGGTACCCGTCGCGCGCCGAGTCCGAGCACGACGTCGTCGAGAACTCGCACGCGTCCACCGCGCTCTCGTGGGGCGACGGCATCGCCAAGGCGAACGTCGTGCGCGGTCTCACCGACCGGCACGTCGTGGCGGTCATCGGCGACGGCGCGCTCACCGGCGGCATGGCCTGGGAGGCGCTCAACAACATCGCGGAGAGCCAGGACCGGCGGCTCGTGGTCGTCGTCAACGACAACGGGCGCTCGTACTCGCCCACGATCGGCGGCCTCGCGCACCACCTGTCGACGCTGCGCACCACGCACGGCTACGAGAGCTTCCTGCAGTGGGGCAAGCGCACCCTCAACCGGTCCGGCGCGCCCGGGCGGTTCGCCTACGAGTGGCTGCACGGCCTGAAGAAGGGCCTCAAGGACGTCGTCGCGCCGCAGGGCATGTTCGAGGACCTCGGCATCAAGTACGTCGGGCCGGTCGACGGCCACGACGTCGAGGCCATGGAGCACGCGCTGCGCCGTGCGAAGGCGTACGGCGCGCCCGTGATCGTGCACGCGCTCACCGAGAAGGGCCGCGGCTACACGCCCGCCGAGCAGGACGTCGCCGACCGCTTCCACGCCGTGGGCAAGATCCACCCGGAGACCGGGCTCCCGGTCGCACCCTCGCGCTTCGGCTGGACGAGCGTCTTCGCCGACGAGATCGTCCAGATCGGGCGGCGGCGGTCCGACGTCGTCGCGATCACCGCGGCGATGCTCGAGCCGGTCGGTCTCAAGCCGTTCTCGCAGGCGTTCCCCGAGCGCACGTTCGACGTCGGGATCGCGGAGCAGCACGCCGCGACGTCCGCGGCCGGCATGGCGTTCGCCGGGCTGCACCCGGTGGTCGCGGTGTACGCGACGTTCCTCAACCGCGCGTTCGACCAGGTGCTCATGGACGTCGCGCTGCACAAGGCCGGCGTGACGTTCGTGCTCGACCGCGCGGGCATCACGGGCGACGACGGCGCGAGCCACAACGGCATGTGGGACATGGCGATGCTGCGCATCGTGCCGGGCCTGCGCCTGGCCGCGCCGCGCGACGAGGAGACCCTGCGGACCGCGCTGCGCGAGGCCGTGGACGTCGACGACGCCCCGACGGTCGTGCGGTACCCGAAGGGCGCGCTCTCGGACGCCCTGCCCGCCGTCGAGTCCGTCGACGGCGTGGACCTGCTCGCGGTGCCTGCGGGCGCGGGCGACGAGGCCGCTCCCGCCGCGGCGGCGCCGGGTGGTCCGCGCCGCGTCCTGCTCGTCGGCCTGGGCTCGATGGCCCGCGTCGCGCTCGACGCCGGGGAGTCGCTCACCGCGCACGGCGTCGACGTCACGGTCGCGTCGCCCACGTGGGTGCTCCCGATGCCGAGCGCGCTCGTCAAGCTCGCCGGGGAGCACGACCTCGTCGTGACGGTGGAGGACGGCGTCGCGGACGGCGGGGTCGGCGCGCTGCTGGCCCAGCGGGCGCTGGAGTCGGGCGTGCGCACGCCCGTGCACCCGATCGGCCTCCCGGCGCAGTTCCTCGACCACGCCACGCGCGATCAGGTCGTGTCCGCGTACCGCCTCACCGGGGCAGACGTCGCGCGCGACGTGCTGGACGCGCTCGCGGCGCTCGCACGCGGCTGACGACCCCTGCCGCGCACCCGGCTCCCGGGTGCGCGGCTCCGGACACGCGGACGGCCCGCGGCGCAGGTGCGCCGCGGGCCGTCGCGTCGGTCAGGAGTGGGTGACCTCGACCGCCTGCTCGACGACGGCGCGCAGGTCGCCGCCGGACGCCGCGTGCCACGCGCGCTGCCGGGCGGCGCCGTTGCCCCCGGACCACAGGCGCCCGAGCAGCTCGGTCACCGCGTCCAGGTCCCCGGCGTCGACGAGCGCGTCGCGCACGTGCGCGACGAGCTGGCCCACGACGTCGTGCGCGGGGGCCGGGCGCCAGGTGAGGGGCGAGACGAGGTCCTCCTCGAGGCCCGAGCGGCCGGCGCGCCAGGACGCGGTGCGCAGGATCTCGGGCCGCAGCTCGGGCGCGGGCGCGCCGTCGGCGGACTCCCGGGCCGCCGTCTCGACGAGACCGCGGGCGAGCGCCGCGAGCAGCGTCGCGGTGTCCGGGTCGAGGCACACGTCCGCGACGCGGATCTCGACCGTGGGGTAGCGCGACGACAGGCGGGCATCGAAGTAGACCATGTTCTCGTCGAGGATCGTCCCGGTCGCGACGAGGCCGTCGACCGCCGCGCGGTACGCCTCGGGCGAGCCGAACGCGCGCGTCGGGCCGGAGGTGGGCCAGCGCGACCAGACCTGCGACCGGAAGCTCGCGTACCCGCTGTCCTGGCCCTGCCAGAAGGGCGAGTTCGTGCTCAGCGCGAGGAGCGTCGCGAGCCACGGCCCGATCCGGTCGAGCACAGCGACGCCCTCGGTGTCGTCCGCGACGGCGACGTGCACGTGACAGCCGCTCGTCAGCTGCTCGCGCGCCGTGAGGCCGAACGCGGCGCGCGCCTCGAGGTAGCGCAGGCGCGACACGGTCGTGCCCTCGAACGGCAGGGGAGACGTCGAGAGCGCGGCGACGCGGGCCCCGACGCGGTCCGCGGCCTCCTGGGCGCGACGCCGGCCCTCGCGGATCTCGGTCGCGAGCTCGTCGATCTCGCGGCGCGGGTGCGTCGCCGTCTCGAGCTGCTCCTCCATGAACTCCGACTCCAGCGAGCCGGTGCCCCCGCCCTTGTCGTCGGTGCCGGAGGCCTCGAGGGCCTCGGCCGCGCGGGCGACGGGCTGCCCGTCGTCGCCGACGAGCAGGAACTCTTCCTCGACCCCTACGGTGCGTTTCACCCGGGCAGTCTCACACGGATGCGCGCGGCACGTCCGGCGAGCGTGTGACGCGCGCCCGTGTCGTGCGTCACGACGGCGGCGCGGGGTCCCCAGGGGGAGGGCCGGAGGGCTTGTGAAGGTCATCACAAGACCCCCTCGGAAAGGGTGCCGCGGGGGCGAGGAACCGCGGAATCCGGCCGTTCCTGCCGGGTCCCGCCCGCCTCGGGACCTAGGTCCCCGGGCGGTCCCGAACGCCTCCGCGGCGGGCTCCGGGAACCTAGCCTGGAGGTGGCGAAGGAGCCCGTCGGAACCTCGGCCGAGGGCCCCACCCGGGACCTCGCGAGGCCGGCGGGTCCGGCCGGCGCGCGGACCCGCGCGTCAGGCACGAGGGAGGTCCAGATGACCAGCGTTTCCGAGGCAACCGGCACGACGAGCGGCGGCCGCGCGACGGGGGCGGGCGCCGTCGACCCGCAGCGCGACACCGCGCACGTCCCTGCGTGGGAGGGCTTCACCGACGGCCCGTGGCGCGACACGGTCGACGTGCGCGACTTCATCCAGCGCAACTACCGCCCGTACACGGGCGACGCGTCGTTCCTCGTCGGCCCCACGGAGCGCACGACGGGCATCTGGAGCACGCTGTCCGCCATGTTCCCGGAGGAGCGGGAGATGGGGATCTACGACGTGGACACCCACACGCCCGCCGGCATCACGGCGCACGCGCCGGGCTACATCGACAAGGCGCACGAGGTGATCGTCGGTCTGCAGACCGACGCCCCGCTCAAGCGCGCGATCATGCCGAACGGCGGCTGGCGCATGGTCGAGGGCGCGCTGGAGACGTACGGCTACGAGGTCGACGAGACCCTGCGGAAGGTCTTCACCGAGTACCGCAAGACGCACAACCAGGGCGTGTTCGACGTCTACCCGCCGAACGTGCGCGCGGCCCGCAGCTCGCACATCATCACGGGCCTGCCCGACGCCTACGGCCGCGGCCGGATCATCGGCGACTACCGCCGCGTCGCGCTCTACGGCGTCGACGCGCTGATCGCCGCGAAGAAGCTCGACAAGCTCGGGCTCGACACGCAGCCCTTCAGCGAGAAGGTCGTGCGCGAGCGCGAGGAGCACGCGGAGCAGATCCGCGCGCTGGGCGAGCTCAAGGAGATGGCGGCCTCGTACGGCTACGACATCTCCGGCCCGGCGACGACGGCCCGCGAGGCCGTGCAGTGGCTCTACTTCGCCTACCTCGCCGCGGTGAAGGAGCAGAACGGCGCCGCGATGTCCCTCGGCCGCACGTCGACGTTCCTCGACGTGTTCATCGACCGCGACCTCGAGGCCGGCCGCATCACGGAGTCCGAGGCGCAGGAGATCATCGACGACTTCGTCATCAAGCTCCGCATCGTGCGGTTCCTGCGCACACCCGAGTACGACGCCCTGTTCTCCGGCGACCCGACGTGGGTCACCGAGACGATCGGCGGCATGGGCGAGGACGGGCGCCCGCTCGTCACGAAGAACTCGTTCCGGTTCCTCCAGACGCTCTACAACCTCGGGCCGGCCCCCGAGCCGAACATGACGGTCTTCTGGAGCCCGGACCTGCCGCAGGGCTTCAAGGACTACTGCGCGCAGGTCTCGATCGACACCTCGGCCGTGCAGTACGAGTCGGACGAGCTCATCCGCCAGCACTGGGGCGACGACGCGGCGATCGCGTGCTGCGTGTCCCCGATGCGGGTCGGCAAGCAGATGCAGTTCTTCGGCGCTCGCGTGAACCTCGCCAAGACGCTGCTCTACGCGATCAACGGCGGCCGCGACGAGATCTCCGGCAAGCAGGTCTCGCCCGTGGCGGCGCCCGTCGAGGGCGACGTGCTCGACTTCGACGACGTCATGGCGAAGTTCGACGCGACGATGGACTGGCTGGCCGCGACGTACGTCGAGGCGCTCAACTGCATCCACTGGTCGCACGACAAGTACGCGTACGAGCGCATCGAGATGGCGCTGCACGACAAGGACGTGCTGCGGACCATGGCGTGCGGCATCGCGGGCCTGTCCGTCGCGGCGGACTCGCTGTCGGCGATCAAGCACGCGAAGGTCTCCGTCGTCCGCGACGAGCGCGGCCTCGTCGTCGACTACGTCACCGAGGGCGAGTACCCGACGTTCGGCAACGACGACGACCGGGCCGACGCGATCGCCGTCGACCTCGTCGAGCGGTTCATGGCGAAGGTCCGCACGCACCCGACGTACCGTGACGCGGTGCCCACGCAGTCGGTCCTGACGATCACGTCGAACGTCGTGTACGGGAAGGCGACGGGCAACACGCCTGACGGCCGCCGCGCCGGCGAGCCGTTCGCCCCGGGTGCCAACCCGATGAACGGGCGCGACACGCACGGCATGCTCGCCTCGGCGCTGTCGGTGGCCAAGCTGCCGTACGACGAGGCGCAGGACGGCATCTCGCTGACCAACACGGTCGTGCCGAGCGGCCTCGGGCGCACCAAGGAGGAGCAGGTCACCAACCTCGCCGGCCTCCTGGACGCCTACATCGGGTCCGAGGGGTACCACATGAACGTCAACGTGCTGAACCGCGAGACGCTCCTGGACGCCATGGACCACCCGGAGAACTACCCGCAGCTGACGATCCGCGTGTCCGGGTACGCGGTGAACTTCGTCCGCCTCACGCGCGAGCAGCAGCTGGACGTGCTGTCGCGCACCTTCCACGGCGCGCTCTGACGAGCGCTGAGGAGCCAGCCATGACCGTCACCCTTCCCGGCCCCGCCGTCCGCCCGTCGCGCGGGTGCGGCGTCGCCGGGGGCACCCTGCCCGACGACGCCACGCGCCTCGACGTCCCGGGCGTCCCGACCTCCGCGGCCGAGCCCGCGGCGTCGGGCACGCCCGTGGGCCACGCGCGCCGGGCCGGCGCGGGCCTGGACGGGCTGACGGTCGCGGACGTGGACCGGGCCGACAAGCTCGCGGCGATGCGCGCGGGCGAGCTCGGCTCGGTCCACTCCTGGGAGCTCGTCACCGCCGTGGACGGGCCGGGGACCCGGCTCACCGTGTTCCTCAACGGGTGCCCGCTGCGGTGCCTGTACTGCCACAACCCCGACACGTTCGCGATGAAGGACGGCAGGCCCGTCACGGCGGACGAGCTCCTCGGGCGCGTCCGGCGCTACCTGCCCGTCTTCCGGGCCACCCACGGGGGGCTCACGCTCTCGGGCGGCGAGGTGCTCATGCAGCCCGCGTTCGCGGCGCGCGTCCTGCGCGGTGCGAAGGCGATGGGCGTGCACACCGCGCTCGACACGTCCGGCTTCCTCGGCGCGAACGCGACCGACGCGATGCTCGACGACACCGACCTCGTGCTGCTCGACGTGAAGTCCGGCGACCCGGAGACCTACACGAAGGTCACGAGCCGCGACCTCGAGCCGACCCTGCGGTTCGGGCGACGGATCGCCGAGCGCGGGCTCACCGGCCACGCGCCCGAGGTCTGGGTGCGCTTCGTGCTCGTCCCGGGCCTCACCGACGACCCGGACAACGTCGAGAAGGTCGCCGCGTACGCGGCGTCGCTCAACGCGATCCGCCCCGGCACGGTGACGCGCGTCGAGGTGCTGCCCTTCCACCAGATGGGCCGCGACAAGTGGGACGCGCTCGGGCGCACCTACGAGCTCGACGACACGCCCGCGCCGTCGGCCGAGCTCACCGAGCGCGTGCGCGACCAGTTCCGCGCCCACGGCCTGACGACGTACTGACCCGACCCGCCGACGAGCGCCCGCTCGCCGAGACGGGAGAAGTGGCCCCGGACCGCCGTGCTCCAGGGGCCACTTCTCCCGTCTCGGCGGGTGCGCGCTCCCCGGGTCGGGGTCGGGCCGTAGGGTGCGCGGGTGCCTGCAGCGACCGTCGACGCCCACGACCCCCGATGGACCGAATGCGGGAGGCGGTGGACCGAGCGCGCCGCCGGCGCGCTCGCCGACCTCGCGAGCCCCGACGGCACGAGCCCGGTCGTGGTCGAGCACATCGGGTCGACGGCGGTCCCCGGGCTCGCGGCGAAGCCGATCATCGACCTCCAGGTGCGCGTCGCGCCGCTGCCCTCCGAGGCGGAGCTCGACGCCGCGCTCGGGCCGCTCGGGTTCTCGATCGAGCGCGGCGCGCGTCCGGACTCGCCCGGCGTGTACCGGGACGTCCCGCCTCCGGGCGCCGACCCCGCCCCCGAGCTCTACGCCAAGCGACTGCTCACCCGCCCCGGCGACGGGGACGAGCCGCCCGTGATCCTGCACGTCCGGCGCCTCGACTCGCCGTTCGCGGCGTACGTCGTCGCGTTCCGCGACTGGCTGCGTGCCGTCCCCGCCGAGGCCGCGGCGTACGAGGCGACGAAGCGCGACCTCGCCGCGCGCCACGCGGACGCCGACGACTACGACGACTACACGCGCGACAAGACGGCGTTCCTCGACGCGGCGCAGTCCCGGATGGAGCGCTGGCTCGCCGAGCGCGCGAACGCTCCTGCCTGATCCCTGCACGGTGCCGCCCGAGCACTGATACCGTGGTGGTACCAAACGAGAGGAGCTCACGTGGCTATGACCTTGCGGCTCGACGACGACGCGCAGGCGGCGCTGGAGCGTATCGCCCGCCGCGAGGGCGTCTCCGCGAACACCGCCGTCGCACGCGCCGTCGTGGAGTACGACGCGAAGCGGCGCGAGATGCGTGACCGGCTGCTCGCCGACATCGTGGCGGAGGACCAGGAGCTGCTCGACCGGCTCGCGCAGTAGCCGTGGTCGTCTACCTCGACGAGGACGACCTCGTCGCCGCCGCCACGGCGTTCCTCGGGCACCCGCCCGCCGTCCGCGACTACGGGCTTCTGTCGTCCGCACTGGCGCGTCCGGCCGCGTCGATGTACGGCGTCGAGGCCTACCCCGCCCTCGACGAGAAGGCAGCGGCGCTGCTTCTCTCCGTCACGAAGAACCACGCGCTGATCGACGGGAACAAGCGACTGGGCTGGGTCGCGGTGAGGCTCTTCTACGCGCTCAACGGGGTGCGGCTCGCCATGCCGCAGGATACTGCGTACGCGCTCGTCGTCGGTGTCGCAGCCGGCGAGATCGACGACGTCGAGACCGTGGCGGGGAAGCTCGCGGAGCACGTCGTGCGCCGCGAGTCGTGACCGCCGCGAGCGGCGCGCTGCCCGACGTCGCCACCGCTCGGGCGGTCGTCGCGGACGCGGACGCCCTCGCCGCGCTGCTCGCGACCCTCTCCGCCGCGCCCGGGACGGCGCGCGACCAGGTGCGCGCCGCGTTCGGCGACAGCCGCGAGGAGAAGGTCCTGGCGCGCCTCGACACCGTCGACGTCGCGTCGCTGCGCGACGTCACGCGCGAGCGCCTGCGGCTCGGGGCGCTCGCGGACGCCGGTGTGCGGACGGTCGGCGAGGTCACGCGGCTCGGGCGCGACGGGCTGGAGAAGCTCCCCGAGATCGGCCCGCAGACGGCGACGCACCTGCTCGCCGCTGCCGAGCAGGTGGCGCGCGCCGTGCGCGAGAGCCTGCGCTTCCGGATCGACCTCACGCCGACGGACCCGGTCGCGACCGCGCTCGTCCAGGCGCTGCACACGCTCGACCAGGCCGACGCCGCCGTCGCGCGGTACGGCGACCAGGTGCGGGCCGCGCTCGCGGAGCACGAGCGCGTGCGCGCCGACGCGCTGGTGGCCGCGAGCGGGGCGCGCCGCCTGCTCGCGTGGGGCGAGCGGCGGCGTCGGGCGTCCGCGGCGGTCACGGTGCTCGCCGCGGTCGTCGAGCGGGCCCGGGTCACCGGGCTCGCCGAGGAGGCGCGGCGCGTCGTCGGGCTGCTCGCCGAGCCCGCGCGCCCGTACGACGTCTGGGAGGACTTCCGGCGCCGGTCCGCGGGGTACTACGCGCTGCTCGACGGCGTCGCCCCCACGGGCCGCGACGTCGCCGCCGCGGCCGGGCACCTGCCTGCCGAGCTGGTCGACCGCGTGCAGACGCAGGCGCTCGACGAGTCGCTGCTGACCGTCTCGCTTCGCGGGTACCAGGCGTTCGGGGCCCGCTTCGCGCTCGCCCAGCGCCGCGTCGTCCTGGGCGACGAGATGGGCCTGGGCAAGACGGTGCAGGCCGTCGCCGTCGTCGCGCACCTGGTCGCCCGCGGCGCGACCCACGCGCTCGTCGTGTGCCCGGCGAGCGTGCTGGAGAACTGGGTGCGCGAGCTGCGCGCGCACGCGAGCCTCCCGGTGCACGCCGTCCATGGCGAGGACCGGGAGGAGGCGGCCGCCGCGTGGCGCGCTGCGGGCGGCGTCGCCGTCGTGACCTTCGCGGGCCTGCGGCGCGCGGGGACCGAGGCGTTCGCGGCGGCGGCGCCGGCCGTGCTCGTCGTGGACGAGGCGCACTACGTGAAGAACCCGCTCGCGAAGCGGTCCGTGGCCGTCGCGGCCCTCGCGCGGACGACCGAGCACGTGCTGCTGCTCACGGGCACGCCCATGGAGAACCGGGTCGAGGAGTTCCGCACCCTGCTGGGCTACCTCCAGCCCGAGCTCGCGGCACGCCTCGACGCCGCGCACGGCGCCGCGGGCCCCGACGCGTTCCGGCACGCCGTCGCGCCCGCGTACCTGCGCCGCAACGCCGAAGACGTGCTCGAGGAGCTGCCCGAGCTCGTGCAGGTCGACGAGTGGGAGCGGCTCGGCCCGGTCGACGGCGCCGCGTACCGGGAGGCGGTCGCGGCGGGGTCGTTCATGGCCATGCGGCGGGCGGCGTTCGCCGTCGAGCACCCCGAGGACTCGGCGAAGCTGCGCCGGCTCGTCGAGATCGCGCGCGAGGCGGCCGAGAACGGGCGCAAGGTCGTGGTGTTCTCGTACTTCCGGGACGTCGTGGACGTGGTCGTGCGCGCCCTCGGCGACCTCGCGCTCCCGCCCCTCACCGGCTCCGTGCCCGCCCGCACGCGACAGACGATCATCGACGACTTCACCGCGGCCGAGGACCCGCGCGTGCTCGTCAGCCAGATCGACGTCGGGGGAGTGGGTCTCAACCTCCAGGCGGCGTCCGTCGTGGTCCTGTGCGAGCCGCAGACCAAGCCCACGACCGAGGCGCAGGCCGTCGCGCGCGCCCACCGCATGGGGCAGGTCGAGACCGTCCAGGTGCACCGCCTGCTCACCGTCGACAGCGTCGACGAGCACCTCGTGCGCCTTCTCGGCACCAAGGCCCGGCTGTTCGACGCCTATGCGCGCCGCAGCGCGCTCGCCGAGGAGGTCGCGGGCGCGGTCGACGTGTCCGAGGCGTCGCTCGCGCGCGCGGTGGTCGACGCCGAGCGCGCCCGGCTGTTCGTCGACCCGGCCGTGACGTCGGTCGAGGACGCGCCAGTCGCGGGAGCGCCCACCGACGAGGTCCCTCCCGCCGGCGCGCTCGGTCACGCGACCGAGGACGCGCCCGCCGAGCACTGACGCGGCCCGGGCCTGCACCGTCGTCGCGCTCGGCACCGGGACGGGGCATAGCGTGGCGTCATGACCGAGATCGACACCTTGCCCGCGCTCACCCCGCTGCGAGAGGACTGGTCGACGGCGCTCGCGGTCGTCGCGCACCCGGACGACATGGAGTTCGGCGCGGCCGCCGCCGTCGCGCGGTGGACCGCGCAGGGCAAGCGGGTCGTGTACTGCATGGTCACGAGCGGCGAGGCGGGGATCGACGGCATGGACCCGGACGAGGCGCGCCGCGTGCGGGAGGCGGAGGAGGTCGAGTCCGCACGCATCGTCGGCGTCGACGAGGTCGAGTTCCTCGGGCTTCCCGACGGCGTCCTCGAGTACGGCCTGCCGCTGCGGCGCGCGATCGCGGGGGCGATCCGGCGCCACCGGCCCGACGTCGTGATCACCGGGAACTACCGCGAGACGTTCCCGGGCGGGATGCTCAACCAGGCGGACCACGTCGCGACGGGGCGGGCCGTCGTCGACGCCGTGCGCGACGCGGGGAACCGGTGGGTGTTCCGCGAGCAGGTCGAGTCGGACGGGATCGAGCCGTGGGGCGCGGTGCGCCAGGTGTGGGTCGCCGCGTCGCCCGACGCCCGGCACGGCGTGGACGTCAGCGCGACCTTCGACGCGGGCGTGGCGTCCCTGCGCGCGCACGCCGCCTACCTCGACGGCCTCGGCTGGGAGGACTTCGACCCGGCGGCGTTCCTCGCGTCGATGAGCGCCCCGACGGGCGAGCGGATGGGCGTGGCGCACGCCGTGGCGTTCGAGCTCCTGCTCATGAACGGAGAGGACTGACTCACCCCCTCCGACGGCCGCCGAGCAGGCGGTCGTGGCTCGTCCTGTACTCGGGACGGGCCACGACCACCTGCTCGGCGGAGGAGGAGGGGTTTGGTCAGACGCGCGATGTCGCCGGGACGTTCGCGACGCCGTCGGGCAGGAAGCGGCGGCCCAGGACCTTCTCGCTGTAGCCCGTGCGGTCGAGGTACGGCGTGATGCCGCCCAGGTGGAAGCCCCACCCCGCGCCGAGGATCATGCACAGGTCGATCTGCGACGGGCTCGCGACCACGCCCTCGTCGAGCATGAGCCCGATCTCCTGCGTGAGCGCCGTGAGCACGGAGTCGAGGACGCCGGCCTCGTCCAGCGCCCCGTCGCCGCCCGCCTCGCCCGTGCCGAAGACCCGCTGGATCGCGGGGTCGACGGGCTTGGGCAGGCCCTTCGGCGCGTCGAGGACGACGGGGATCTGCTCGTCCACGATGCGCTGCAGGCCGGGGGACTCGGGGAACCGGTCGCCCAGGTCCTCGCGCAGCGACGTGAGGACGTGCAGGCCGACGGCCGGGCCGACGAGGTCGAACAGCGCGAACGGCGGCATCGGCAGGCCGAGCGGTGCGACGGCGCGGTCCGCGACCTCGACCGACGTGCCGTTCTCGACCGCCTCGACGATCTTGCCCATGAGCAGGATGAGCAGGCGGTTGACGACGAACCCGGGGCGGTCGGCGACGAGCACGGCCGTCTTGCGGAGCTTCTTCGTCATGGCGAACGCCGTCGCGAGGGCCGCGTCGTCGGTCTTCGCCGCCTGGATGATCTCGACGAGCGGCATCTGGGCGACGGGGTTGAAGAAGTGCATCCCGACGACGCGCTCGGGGTGCTGCAGGTCGGCCGCCATCTCGGTGATCGACAGCGCGGACGTGTTGGTCAGCAGCACGGCCTCGGGCGACAGGACGCCCTCGAGCTCGGCGAAGACCTTCTTCTTGAGCCCGAGGATCTCCGTGACCGCCTCGATGACGACGTCGCAGCCCGCGAAGTCGCCGAGCTCGGTCGTGCCGTGCACGGAGCCGACGATGCGCGCGCCGGTGTCGGCGGACATGCGGCCCGAGCGCACGAGCTTCTCCACGGTGGAGCGAACGTAGCCGAGGCCCTTGTCGACGCGCTCCTGGTCGAGGTCGCGCATGACGACCGGCACCTGGAGGCGCTGCGCGAACAGCAGCGCGATCTGCGCGGCCATGAGCCCCGCGCCCACGATCCCCACGCGGGTGACGGGGCGGGCGAGCTTCGCGTCCGGCGCGCCCTGGGGCCGCTTGCCCTTCGAGACGAGCTGGAACGCGTAGACGCTCGCGCGCATCTCGTCGCTCATGATGAGGTCCGCGAGGGCCTCGTCCTCGGCGGCGAACGCCTCCTCGCGCGACGCGGTGCGCGCGGCGGCGACGAGGTCGAGCGCGCGGTACGGGGCCGGGCGGGAGCCCGCGACCACGGCGTCGAGGCGCTGACGCGTCCCGGCGACGACGGCGTCCCACACGGGCTGCGGGTCGAGCTCGCGCCGCTCTACGACGATCTCGCCGCGCAGCACGGCCTCGGCCCAGCGCAGCGAGGACTCGAGGAAGTCGGGCGCCTCGAAGAGCGCGTCGACGAGCCCGATCTCGTACGCCTCCTTCGCCTTGAACGGCTTGTTCGCGGCCGGGCGGGCGAGGATGACGTCCATCGCCTTCTCGACGCCGAGCAGGCGCGGCACGAGGTAGGCGCCGCCCCAGCCGGGGACCAGGCCCAGGCCGACCTCGGGCAGTGCGAGCGCACCGGCGTCGGACGCGACGGTGCGGTACGTGCAGTTCAGCGCGACCTCGAGGCCGCCGCCGAGCGCGACGCCGTTGACGAACGCGAACGTCGGCACGCCCATGTCCTGGAGCAGCGTGTACGCGGCGTGGCCGGCGCGCCCGAGGGCGAGCGCGTCGTCGCGCACCTGGACGGCCGCGGCCTGCGTGAGGTCCGCGCCCGCGGCGAGGAAGTACGGCTTGCCCGTGATCGCGACGGCGACGATCTCGCCGTCCGCGGCCCGGCGCCGCAGCGTCTCGAGGGCCGCGTGCAGCTCCGCGAGGCCCTCGGGGCCGAGCGTCGTCGGCTTGGTGTGGTCGGGCCCGTTGTCGAGCGTGACGAGGGCGAGCGTGCCCGTCCCGCCGGGGAGCGCGACGTCGCGCACGAGCGAGTGCGTGACGCGCTCCCCGCGCGCGGCGTCCTTCGTCGCGTCCGCGGAGGTGGTGGTGGTGTCGGTCGGTGCGCTCATCGTCAGTTCTCCGCGGTCTCGAAGGTGTGGCCGGAGTAGTCGGCGTGGTGCGGGTTCTCCCAGATGACGGTGCCGCCCATGCCGAGGCCGACGCACATGGTCGTCAGGCCGTAGCGCACCTCGGGGTGCTGCTCGAACTGGCGCGCGAGCTGCGTCATGAGGCGCACGCCCGACGACGCGAGCGGGTGGCCCATGGCGATGGCGCCGCCGTACTGGTTGACGCGCTCGTCGTCGTCCGCGATGCCGAAGTGGTCGAGGAACGCGAGCACCTGGACCGCGAACGCCTCGTTGATCTCGAACAGGCCGATGTCGTCGATCGTCAGGCCCGCGGACGCGAGCGCGCGCTCGGTCGCGGGGACCGGCCCGATGCCCATGACCTCCGGGTCGACGCCCGCGTACGCGTACGCGACGAGGCGCATGCGCGCCGGGAGCCCGAGCTCGTCGGCGACGTCGCCCGCGGCGAGCAGGCACGCCGTGGCGCCGTCGGTCAGCGGCGAGGCGTTGCCCGCGGTGACCTTCCCGCCGGGGCGGAACGGGGTCTTGAGGTCGCGGATCGAGTCGACCGTGGTGCCGGGGCGGGGGAGCTCGTCGGCCGTGGCCAGGCCCCACCCGAGCTCGGTCGACCGGGTCGCGACCGGCACGAGGTCGGGGGAGATGTCGCCGTTCGCGAGGGCCTTGGCGTACTTCGCCTGGCTCGCGACGGCGTACGCGTCGGCACGCTCCTTGGTGAGGTGCGGGTACCGGTCGTGCAGGTTCTCGGCCGTCGCGCCCATGACGAGCGCGGAGGAGTCGACGAGGCGCTCGGCGACGAACCGCGGGTTCGGGTCCGACCCCTCGCCCATGGGGTGGTGGCCCATGTGCTCGACGCCGCCCGCGACGACGACGTCCTGCGCGCCCACGGCGACGTTCGCCGCGGTGGTCGTGACCGCGGTCATCGCACCCGCGCACATGCGGTCGATCGCGAAGCCGGGCACCGACTTGGGCAGCCCGGCCAGCACGGCGACGCTGCGGCCGAGGGTGAGGCCCTGGTCGCCGGTCTGCGTCGTCGCGGCGAGCGCGAGCTCGTCGATCCGCTCCACGGGCAGCTCGGGGCGGCGGCGCAGGAGCTCGCGGACCGTCTTCACGGCGAGGTCGTCCGCGCGGGTCTCGGCGTAGATCCCGTCGGGGCGTGCCTTGCCGAACGGGCTGCGGACGCCCTCGACGAAGACGACGTCGCGCACGGGGCGTCGGCGCGAGCGCTGGGTAGCCGCCTGGGTGGGTGCCGAGGTGGGAGAGGGGGCCTCGTTGGCCACGGTCATGGCATCTCCATCCGATGCAGATGGTCGGGACGGCGGTGTCCGGAGCGGCACCGCTCGGGGGTCGTACGTGCGATACACGCTACCGCGGGTATCGGGAAAGCACGAGACCGATGCTACGACATGAAGAGACCCGGTATCGCATCGCGCGATACCGGGTCTCTCCGAGGTTCGGGGTGGTCGGGAGCCCGCGTCAGCGGCTCCCGCGGAGCTTGCGCACGACCTTCTTCGCGGTCGGCAGGCCCTTGTTCCACGCGGAGTACCACATCGAGAACGGCACGTCGACGCTGTGCACGAGCTCGTCGTCGTGCTGGGCGAAGCTGCGCTTGAACTCGCTGATCCCGTCGTTGAGCAGACCGTTCATGTCGTACCGGACCAGACCGGCCTGCTGCGCGAGGGTGATCGCGTGCCACTTCACCGGCGCGTTCGCGCGCAGCTTGCGGCCCGCGTCGTTGATGCCGCCGTAGAGCTCGAACGACGTCGTCGCCGACGACACGCACCACACGAACGACACCGGAGCGTCCTCGGAGAACGCGGCGACGAGCACCGAGTGCTCGCCGAGCTCGCGGTGGATCGCGAGGTAGTACTCGTCGTCGTGCAGCGCGAAGCCCGCGCGCTCGGCGGTCTCGTGGTACACGTCGAGCACCTGGCGCACTTCGGCCTCGTCCGTCACGCGCCGCACCTCGAGCCCGGTGCGCGCCGCCTTGCGGATGTCGTACCGCGTCGACTTGCCCATGGCCTTCGTCAGCTCGTCCTCGGACTTCGTGAGGTCGAGGATCAGCGTCACCGGGTAGAGGATCGGGTTCGCCGCGGGGCGGGCGTCGGGCAGCGCGAGGTGCGTCCCGACCGGCCAGTCGGGCTCGATCGTGACGCCGACGCCGCCCACCGTCGTCTTGCACCACGCGACGACCGCACGGGTCACGGCGTCGCGCGTCGCGTCGTCGCCCACGCCCGGGCCGGCGCCCCAGCCGTCTCCCGCCGGCGCGATCACGGGCCCGCGGGGCACGTGGCACAGCGCCTTGAACTGCGCCGGGAGGGACCGCACGAGGACCTGCGCCAGGCCGCGGACGCGGCCGTCGCCGTCCACCGCCTCCACGCGGTGCGGGGTCCAGGCGCCCGTGGCCTTGACCTCGCCCCAGCCCCACAGCTGCAGGGGGTGGCCGCCGAGCTCGTTCACCCGGGCGTCCCAGGAGGCTCGGTCGGTGACTGTCCGGATCGTCAGGTTCGCGTCGTGCACGCGGACGACCCTACCCTCCCGCTACCGCTCGCCGGAGCGCTCGAACGCGTCCGCGAGCGGCTCCGCGACGAGCCCCACCTGCCACTCGCGCGCCCCGCGGCCGCGCAGGAACGCGGCGATCCCCGCCGCGTCGGCGGGCTCCGGCGGCGTCCAGCACAGGCGCCGCAGGGCGTCGGGCTGGAGCACGTTCTCGACGGGCAGCGCGTACCGCTCGGCGAGCTCCTGCACGACGCCGCGCGCCGCGTCGAGCCGTGCCGCGGCGCCCGGGTCGCGGTCCGCCCACGCGCGCGGCGGGGGCGGGGCGTCCGTGCGCGGCCCGCGCGTGGTCGGCAGCGCGCTCGCGGGCAGCGCGAGCGCGGCGTCGACGGCCCGCTGCCAGTACGCCGCCCGACGGCGCGTGCCCTTGCCCGCGAACGGCGGCAGCTCCACGAGCTGGCCGGCCGTGCGCGGCAGCGCCTCCGCCGCCGCGACGATCGCGCGGTCGGGCAGGACCCGCCCCGGGGCGATGTCGCGGGCGCGGGCCGTCGCGTCGCGGGCCTCCCACAGGCTGCGGACCACGGCCAGGCGCCGGGGGTCGCGCAGCGTGTGCGTGCCGGACGTCCGGCGCCACGGCTCGGGTCGAGGGGCCGGCGGTCCCGCGGTACGGACGGCCTCGAACTCCTGCGCCGCCCAGTCCGACTTGCCCGCCTCGTCGAGCCGCTCCCCGAGCGCGCGGCGCAGCGGGACGAGCACCTCGACGTCGAGCGCCGCGTACCGCAGCCAGTCCTCGGGCAGGGGCCGCGTCGACCAGTCCACCGCCGAGTGCTCCTTGGCGAGGCCGAGCCCGAGCACCTCGGCGACCACCGCCGCGAGGCCGACGCGCTCCATCCCCAGCAGGCGGGCGGCGAGCTCGGTGTCGAACACGCTCGCCGGGACCACGCCGTGCTCCGCGAGCCCCGGCAGGTCCTGGGACGCGGCGTGCAGGACCCACTCGGCGTCCCCGACCGCCTCGCGCAGCGGCGACAGGTCGGGCACGGCGACCGGGTCGACGAGCGCGGTGCCCGCGCCCTCGCGGCGCACCTGCACGAGGTAGGTGCGCTGGCCGTACCGGTAGCCGGACGCGCGCTCGGCGTCGGCGGCCACGGGGCCGCTCGCGGCGGCGAACGCCTCGACGACGCGCGCGAACGCGGCGGGCGTGTCGACGACGGGGCCGACGCCGTCGGACGGCTCCGTCAGCGGGGTGACGACGGTCGGGGCGCGCTCCGCCCCGGGTGCGGCGTCGAGCGGAGGGGGAGCGGGTGCTGCGGTCGAGCTCATGAGCCCACGGTATTGCGTCGCGCGGGGGGTCGAGCACCGAGGGGGGTCACGCCCTCGGGCAGCGGCGGCAGCCCGGCGGCCGTGCACAGGAGCTGCGCCCACGCCGCGAGGTGGTCCCCGAGGTCGGCCGTGCCCGGGCCCGGCGCGACGGGCGTCCACGACGCGCGCATCTCGAGCTCGACGTCGTTGTGCTTGCCGGCCAGCGCCCCGAAGCTCTGCGACAGCACGCGCGTGACCGTGCCGCCCTCCGCGCGCACGACGGCGCCCGTGTCGTGCAGGGCGTCCTCGAGCCACGTCCACGCGACCTCGGCGAGCACGTCCTCCGCCGCCATCTCCGGCTCCAGCGTCGCGCGCACGAGCGTCACGACGCGGAACCGGCCCTCCCACGCCTCTTGGCCCGCCGGGTCGTAGAGGACGATGAAGCGCCCCGACGCGAGCTCGGGGTCGTCGGAGCGCGCCGCCTCGACCTCGCCCGTGAGCGCGACCGACCACGGCGCGATCCGGCGCGGGGCGGGGACTTCGCGCAGCGTCACCTCGGGTCGCAGCCGTCGCGCGCCGAGGGCGTCGAGGACGGCACGGAACTCCGGGGGAGCGTCGGTCCCGTGAGGGGTGGTCACCCCGGCACAGTACGAGCGGGAGGGGCGGGTCGGACGCACGCCGCGCGGGTGTCATCGAATCGTGACCCCGACTTCGTCACGATCCCTGCGGGTGACCGGATCGTGGCACCGCCGGGGCGCGACGGCGCCCGAGGACTAGGCTGGCAGCGTATCCATCCCCGGTGCACCCGGCCGCGCGCCCGCGCCCGGCCCGGTTCCGCGCCCTCCCGCGCGCAGCCGTCGTGCGCCGGGACCGACCCTCGAGGAGCAGGGAAGCAGATGTCAGCACGCGCACAGATCGGTGTGACCGGACTCGCCGTCATGGGTCGCAACCTGGCCCGCAACTTCGCCCGGCACGGCTACACGGTCGCGGTGCACAACCGCTCGTACGCCAAGACCGAGTCCCTGATCGCCGAGGCGGGCACCGAGGGCGACTTCGTGCCGTCGGAGTCGATGGCGGACTTCGTGGCCTCGCTCGAGCGCCCGCGCAAGGTCGTCATCATGGTCAAGGCGGGCGCGGCGACCGACGCGGTCATCGACGAGCTCGTGCCGCTGCTGGAGGAGGGCGACATCGTCGTCGACGCCGGCAACGCGCACTTCCCCGACACGATCCGCCGGGAGAAGGCGCTCGCGGCGCTGGGCCTGCACTTCGTGGGCACCGGCGTCTCGGGCGGCGAGGAGGGCGCGCTCAACGGCCCGTCGATCATGCCGGGCGGCACGCGCGAGTCGTACCAGAGCCTCGGCCCGATCCTCGAGGACATCTCGGCGAAGGTCGACGGCGTGCCGTGCTGCACCTACGTCGGGCCCGACGGCGCCGGCCACTTCGTCAAGATGGTGCACAACGGCATCGAGTACGCCGACATGCAGCTCATCGCCGAGGCGTACGACCTGCTCAAGCAGGGGCTCGGCGCGTCCGCGCAGGAGATCGGCGAGATCTTCGCGCAGTGGAACACGGGCGACCTCGAGTCGTTCCTCATCGAGATCACCGCGGACGTGCTCCAGCACGTCGACGCGGAGACCGGCAAGGCGTTCGTCGACGTCGTGCTCGACCAGGCGGAGCAGAAGGGCACCGGCCGCTGGACGGTGCAGAACGGCCTCGACCTCGGCGTGCCGATCACGGGCATCGCCGAGGCGACGTTCGCGCGCGCGCTGTCCGGCTCGGTCCCGCAGCGCGAGGCCGGTCGCGCCGCGCTGCCCGCCGACGCCGCGGCGTGGGACGTGCAGGACCGCGACGCGTTCGTCGAGGACGTGCGCCTCGCGCTCTACGCGTCGAAGGTCGTCGCGTACTCCCAGGGCTTCGACCAGATCGCGGCCGCGTCGGCCGAGTACGGCTGGGACATCGACCGCGGCGCGATGGCCCGCATCTGGCGCGGCGGCTGCATCATCCGCGCGCGCTTCCTCAACCGCATCACCGAGGCGTACGAGCGCGACGCGCAGCTCCCGCTGCTCCTCGCCGACGAGTACTTCACCGGCGCGGTCGGCAACGGCCTCGCGGCGTGGCGTCGCGTGGTGGCGCAGGCCGCCCTCAACGGCGTGCCGACGCCCGCGTTCTCGTCGTCGCTCGCCTACTACGACGGCGTGCGGGCCGAGCGCCTGCCCGCCGCGCTGATCCAGGCGCAGCGCGACTTCTTCGGCGCGCACACCTACCGCCGCGTCGACAAGCCGGGTGTCTTCCACACCGAGTGGTCGGGCGACCGCACCGAGTCCGACGCCTGACGTTTTCCCCGACGTCCCGACGGCGGTCGTCGCGCTCCGGCGCGGCGGCCGCCGTCGCGCGTCCCGGCCCGCATGTCGTGTCGCCCGCACGTCCTGTCGCGCGGCCGGTCCCCCGTGCGTGACGAGCGGCTCGGCCCGGTCGGCCCGCCGACGTGGCAGGCTAGGCGCGCGGGCCGCTGCGTCGGCCCCGACCCCTGACGCCGGACGACACGGAGAACGATGAGCCGCCACCCGCAGGACGCGACCGCGACGAGGATGCTCGCCGACCGGACGGGCACCGACCCGGCCGACTGGTTCCTCGTCTTCAAGGCCCGCTACGGGATGGAGGTCGTGTTCCGCGCGCTCGCCGAGGCCCGGGGTCGGGGCGACGTGGTCACGCAGGTGTTCACGTGCTCGACGGCGGTCGACCCGGTGCTCGTGGCCGGCCTGCGGCCGGTCTACGCCGAGGTGTCCCCGGCGACGGTCGCGATCGACCCCGACCGGCTCGCCGTCGGCCCGGACACGCGGGCGGTCGTGCTGCAGAACACGTTCGGGATCGTCGACGAGCCGGCCGCGCGACGTCTGCGCGACGCCGCGCGCTCCGTCGGGGCGCTGCTCGTCGAGGACAGCGCGCACTGCGTGGGGCGCCTCGCGCGCGACGCCGACGGCACGCCCGTCGCCGACGTCTCGTTCCACTCGTTCGGCGTCGAGAAGCTGCTGCCCACGCGGTTCGGCGGAGCGGTGTGGGTGAGCCCCGCGCTCGACCCGGCGCTGCGCGCCGCGACGGTGGCGGCGCTCGACGCGCTGCCCGTCGTCGGGCCGCGGCTCGACCTCGCTGCGCGCAGCTTCCGCACCCAGGTGCGCGTGCTCAACCGCCTCCCCGGTGCGGCGGCGGGCAAGGTGCGCGGCGCGCTCACGGCCGTCGGGGCGTACGAGCCGGCGATCGCTCCCGTGGAGAACCGGGGCGGGCTCGCGCACCCGCCGCAGCGCCCGTCCGCGTGGGTCGTGGACCGCATGGTCGACGCGCTGCGGTCCAGCGGCGACACCGAGGCGCGGCGGGCCGACACGGTCGCGGAGTACGTGCGCGGGCTGTCGGGCGTCGTCGAGGTCCCGGCCGGGATCGGGGAGCGCGCGCCGCTCGTGCGGTTCCCGTTCTTCGCGCCCGACGCCGCGACCGCCGACCGCCTGGTCGCCGAGCTCACGGCCGCCGGGTTCTACGTCGGCAAGTGGTACCGACCGGCGCTGTTCCCCGGTCCGGACGACCCCGCGGTCTACGGGTACACCCCGGGCGATCCCGCGCTCGCGACGACGGAGGACCTCGTCGCGCGCGTCGTCAACCTGCCGACCACGGTCGGGGTCGCGACGGCGCGCCGCCTCGTCGAGGCCGTCCGGTCCGCCCTGGGCGCCTGAGCCCCACGACCAGGCGGTCCGTGCCGGCCGACCAGGTGATCCCGGCGCGTCCGCGACACCGGACGGGCCACGACCACCTGGTCGGCGCCGCGACTCCCGCGGTTACGCCGACGGGCGCGAGCGCGCGAACTTCACGTAGTCGAGCGTGTGGCGCAGGTCCACGCGCCACACGTCGAGGCGGCGGCGCAGGCTGCGGTCGGGCGCGTAGCGCAGGGTGTGCCACACGCCGTGCTTGCGGGCCTTCTTCACGCGGTGGCGCAGCGACACCGGGACGAGCGCCCGGACGACGGGGTAGGGCACGTTGACCCACAGGCGCGCGTCCGACGTGACCTGCTCGGGCAGCTCGCGCCCGTACACGAGGTCCTCGACGTAGCAGCGCGCGAGGTTGCCGCCCGCGGCCATCGTGTAGAAGCTCGCCGCGCCCTGGCGCAGGTTGACCTCGAGGATCTTGCTCGTGCCGGTGCGGCGGTCGTACATGACGTCCAGGTTCGCGGCGCCGACGTAGCCGAGGCTGTCGAGCAGGTGCCGGACGGACTCCGTGAGCCGGTCGTCCTTCATCGTCACGACGGCGTTGTAGTTCCCGACGAGCTTCGGGTCGTACTCGCCGAGCACGATCTGGGCCGCGGACAGGAACCGCAGGCGGCCGTGGCGGTCGGAGTACGTGTTGACCACGCGCATGACCGACTCGTCGCCCGCGAGGTACTCCTGGACGATGAGGTCGTCGGTGTAGCCGGCGGCGTAGATGCGGCGGCCGACGTCGCGCAGCTCGGCCGCGTCCCGGACGAGGTACACCTTCTTCTTGCCCTCGAACCGCAGGCGCGGGTAGGTGTCGGTGTCGGCCGGCTTGAGGATGAGCGGGTACGGGAAGGGCAGGTCCTCGCCGAAGCCGGGGGCGTCGACGTCGGCCGCCGTGGCGATCACCGTCTCCGGGTGCGGCACGCCGAGCTCCGCGCACGTGCGCGCGAAGTCCGTCTTGTTCATGAGGCGCGCGGCCAGGTCCTCGCCGACGAGCGGGATGACGTAGAGGTCCTCGAGCTCGGCCCGGTGGGCGATGACGACGTTCGTGTAGAACTCGATGTTCGCGATGAGCAGGCGCTTGCGGCCCGGGAACTCCTCGGCGAGCTCCCGCAGGACGGCGACGATGCGCTCGGGGTCGTCGAAGTCGCGGTAGGTGCGCACGTCGACGATGCGGGAGTCCGCCGTCTCGCGCAGGGGGAAGCGGCCCAGGGCCAGCGTGCGGACGCCGTACGCCTCGTGCAACGACCTCGCGATGTTGTAGGTGTTGAGGTTGGTCCCCAGGACGATGGGGAGGAACTCGGCGTTGCCGTACGTCATCGCGGAGGGTCGTCCGTTTCTCTGTCGGGTCGGCGGGCGTCCGCCATCCTACGGTCCGCGCCGCCCGCTCCCCGGGACGCGGGCGCCGTAGGATCCACGGGTGACGTCGCGACCGGACCAGGACCACGCCCAGCCCCTCGTCGGAGTGCTCGGAGGTGTCGGGCCGCTCGCCACGGCCTACTTCCTGCAGCTCCTCGTCGCGCTCACGGAGGCCGAGCGCGACCAGGACCACGTGGACGCCGTCGTGCTCAACCACGCGACGATCCCCGACCGCACGGACTTCATCCTCGGGCGTTCGGACGCGGACCCGGGCCCGGTGCTCGCGCGTGACGCGGAGCGGCTCGAGCGCTTCGGCGCGGACTTCCTCGTCATGCCGTGCAACACCGCGCACTACTTCACGCAGCAGGTGCTCGACGCGATCAGCGTCCCGTTCGTGTCCATCATCGACACGACGGTCGACGCGGCGCGGGCGCGGGTCGACGACCTGCGGGCGGTGGGCCTGCTCGCGACGGCGGGGACCGCGGCGTCGGGCGTGTACCAGGACGCGTTCGCGCGCCACGGGGTCGAGGCGCTCGTGCCCGACGACGCCGACCAGGCGCTCGTGTCGCAGATCATCTACGAGCAGGTGAAGGCGGGGCGGCCGGTCGACATCGAGACGTTCCGCGCCGTCGCGGGGCGGCTCGTCGAGCGCGGGGCCCAGGTGATCGTGCTGGGCTGCACGGAGCTGTCCGTGGTCGCCGTCGACCACGACCTGCTCGCCGACCCGCTCTACCTCGACTCGACCGACCAGCTCGCCCGCGCGACGATCCGCCGCGCCGGGCACCGCGTCCGCGGGACGTGACCCCGCGGGTCCGCCGACCGCCGGGCCGGCCGGCGCGCTCGTCGGCCGGACGCGCGGAGGATCAGCCCAGCTCGCTCGTGCCCGAGTAGAGGTGCAGCACGGGGACGTGCAGCTCCTCGCGCGCGCGGGAGGCCCAGTCGGTGTGGAACGTGTCCTCGACCGCGTGCGGGTAGGTCACGACGACGATCTCGCGCGCCCCGCCGGACGCGACGGCCGTGCGCAGCGCCGGCAGCGGGTCGTCGTCGACGACGACGCCGTCCGCCTCGCGACCCGCCGCGCGGAGCTCGGCCACGCTGCGCTCGAGCTGCTCGCTCGCCTCCGCCTTCGCCGCCGTGGGCGAGGGCTCGCGGCCCAGGACCTCGTCCCACGCTTCCTTGAGCTCGCCCACGCTGAGGTGGTCGATGATCCCCGAGATGAGGTTGCGCTCGGTGTCCGCCGGGACCAGCACCCGGTAGGCGAGCTGCTCGTCCTCGTGCAGCGACAGGATGTGCTGCACGTCGGCCGGGTTGAGCGTGTCTTCGGTCAGGACGAGGATCGTGTCGGTCACGCGGGTCAGCCTAGCGGGAGGAGCCAGCGCGCGGCGGTCGTACCGGCGGGCGACCCGGGCCGGTCCTCGGGGGCGTGCAGCAGGTGGGCGAGGCGTGCCCCGCGGGGGAGCGCCGTCGTCGTCCCGGGAGCCGGGGCGCCGCCGACGATCCGGCCCGGTCCGGGCCCCACGAGCGTCGGGGTGGTCGTCACGCACAGCTCGTCGACGAGGTCCGCGGCGAGGAGGTCCGCCAGCAGCGACGGGCCGCCCTCGGTGAGCACGCGCGTGAGGCCGCGACCGGCGAGCGCGGCGAGCCCCGCGGCGAGGTCGAGCGCGTCGTCCGCCGCGTCCTGCCCGACGACGAGCACCCGGTCCGCGGGCACGTCGCCCCGGGCGGTGGCGGCCCCGGCCGGGCCGGTCAGCACGAACGGCGGGCGGTCCGTCCCGGCGAGCGCCGGGGGCACGCGGCCGCTGCGGCTGACGACGGCGAGCTCGAGCGGGGCGTCGTGCAGGTGCCGCAGCCCGCGCGGCCGGCCGAGCGGGGTGTAGCCCTCGGCGCGCGCCGTGCCCGCCCCGACGAGCACCACGTCCGCCAGCGCCCGCAGGACGCGGAACACGCGCCAGTCCGCGTCGTCGTTGATCGACCCCGACCGCTCGTCGGGGCCCCACGCCGCCCCGTCGACGCTCGCGACCATGTTCGCGCGCACGACGCTCGCCCCGCGCACCGGCGTCCCGTAGGCGTAGAGCGCGGCGAGCCGGTCCTCGCGCGGGTCGGGCGGGAGGTGCTCCGCGGCGGGCAGGAGCACGTCGAGCGCGGGGAGGTCGGTGCGCCCGCCGGGCGTGGCCGGCCCGCCGGGCGGGGTGGTGGTCGAGGTCACAGCGGCCAGGCTAGCCGCAGGCGTAGGCTGGATCCTCGTGACTGCGCCCGCCTCCGGTGGTTCCTCGGCCCCGGCAGCCCTCCCCGGCACCGCCCGCGCGTCGGCCTCCTCGCCGACCCCCGGCGGGCCCGTCCGCGCCCTCGCCGACGTCTGGCCCTCCGTGCCTCCCGCCCGGCTCCTCGCCGACCTCGTGCCGCCGCGGCACTTCGCCGACGCGCGGTTCTCGACGTACCGCGCCAACGCCGCCTACCCCAGCCAGGCGCGCACCGTCGCGCGGCTCGAGGAGGTCGCGGCCGCCGTCGTGAAGCCCGCGCGCAAGGGGCTGTTCGGCGCCCGGAAGCAGACGGCGCCCGCGGTGTACATGGACGGCGGGTTCGGGGTCGGCAAGACGCACCTGCTCACGTCCCTCGCGCACGCGGTGGGCCTCGACGTCAGCGCGTACGGCACGTTCGTCGAGTACACGAACCTCGTCGGCGCGCTCGGGTTCCGGGCGACGGTGGACGCGCTCGCCACGAAGAAGCTCGTGTGCATCGACGAGTTCGAGCTCGACGACCCGGGCGACACCGTCCTCATGTCCCGGCTCCTGCGCGAGCTCGCGGACCGCGGCGTGGCGCTGGCCGCGACGTCGAACACGCTCCCCGAGGCGCTCGGCGAGGGCCGCTTCGCCGCCGAGGACTTCCTGCGCGAGATCCAGGCGCTCGCGGCCCGGTTCGAGGTGCTGCGCGTCGACGGCGAGGACTACCGGCACCGCGCGGTCGTCACGGACTCCGCGCCGCTTCCCGAGGCCGACGTGCGGGCGGCCGTCACCGGCCGGCCCGGCGCGACCCTCGACGTGTTCGACGACCTGCTCGCGCACCTGTCGCAGGTCCACCCCAGCCGGTACCGGGCGCTGCTCGACGGCGTCGAGGTCGTCGCGCTCACGGGCGTGCACCCCGTCACCGAGCAGTCCGCGGCGCTGCGCCTCGTCGTGCTCGTCGACCGCCTCTACGACCGCGACGTGCCCGTGCTCCTCGCCGGGACCGGCGCGTACACGGGGGAGCGGAGCCTGTTCACCGAGGAGATGCTGCGCGGCGGGTATCGCAAGAAGTACTACCGCGCGCTGTCGCGCCTCGGTGCGCTCGCGGAGGACGGCCGCACGGTCGCGCGCGGCGCGGCCTGAGCGTCACGTCGCGGCGAGGCGCGCCTTCTCGACCGCGACGTCGAAGTCGGCCGGGGGCCACCCGAGGTCGAGGCCGCGCAGCGCGTCGAGCAGGAGCTCGCTCACCGCGAGGCGCGCGAACCACTTCCGGTCGGCCGGGACCACGTGCCACGGCGCGACGTCGGTGCTCGTCCGGTCGAGGACGGCCTGGTACGCCTCCTGGTACGCAGGCCACTTCTGGCGCGAGTCGACGTCGTTCGGGTTGTACTTCCAGAACTTGTCCGGGCGCTCGAGCCGCTCCATGAGCCGCGCGCGCTGCTCCTCGTAGGAGACGAGCAGGGCGACCTTGACGATCGTGGTCCCCGCCGCGGCGACCTCGGCCTCGAAGCGGTTGATCTCGTCGTAGCGCGCCTCCCACACCGCGGGCGGCACGAGCGCGTCGACGCGCGCGACGAGCACGTCCTCGTAGTGCGACCGGTCGAAGACGCCGATGTACCCCGGCTCGGGCAGCGCGCGGCGGATCCGCCACAGGTAGTCGTGCCGCCGCTCCTCGGGCGTGGGCACTCCGAACGACCGGTGCGCGACGCCCTGCGGGTCGACGAGCCCGACGACGTGCCGCACGATCCCGCCCTTGCCCGCGGTGTCCATGCCCTGCAGCACGAGGAGCACCGACCGCGACCCGCCCGAGCGGCCCTCCGCGAAGAGGCGCTCCTGCAGCTCGGACAGCTCGTCCGCGTGCTGCGCGACGAGGGCCTTCCCGGCGGCCTTGTCGCCCGTGAACCCCGGGGTCGACGCGCGGTCGAACGCCGCGAGGTCGAAGCCCTCTGGCACCCGCAGCGCCCGCTCCGGCGGGACCTCCCAGGCGCCCTCCGCGCCGCCGCCGTGCGTGGCCTTCGTCTTCGTCGTCGTCGCCATGGGCGCGAGCGTAGTCACCCGCGCGCCAGGACGGCGACCGAACGCGCGGGCAGGTCGACGTGGTGCCGGCCCGCCCGGGTCGCCGGGTCCCAGGCGGCGAGCACGCGCGGCGTGCCGCCGAGCGCGAGCCGCAGGCGCCGCGGGGCGTCCCCGAGGTTCACCGCGACCGCGACGGTGCGCCGGTCCACGACGAACGCGGGCCCGCCGTGCGGGGCGGCGCCCGTCGTCAGCTCCTCGCCCGCCGCGTCGTCCTCCGGGCCGCCCGGGCCGTGGACGCGCACGAGCGAGAGGTCGCCAGAGCGCACGTCGGGCCGCGACCGCAGCGCCACGAGGTCCCGGTACCAGGCGAGCAGGCGCGCGTGCTCGCCGCGCTCCCGCTCGGACCAGTCGAGGACGCTCGCGTCCCGCGTCGAGCGGGCCTGCGGGTCGGGCACGGGGTCGCCGCCGCCCCACCCGTGGTCGGCGAACTCGGCCGCCCGGCCCGCGCGGACGGCCTCCGCGAGCTCCGGCTCGGCGTGGTCCGTGAAGAACTGCCACGGGGTGGACGCGCCCCACTCCTCGCCCATGAACAGCATCGGCGTGAACGGCGACACGAGCACGAGCGCCGCGGCCGTCGCGAGGCCGCCGCCGTCGAGCGTCGTCGACGGCCGGTCGCCGTGCGCGCGGTTGCCCACCTGGTCGTGGTTCTGCGCGCTCACGACGAACGCGTGGCCGTCGGTCCCGGCGGGGACCGGGTGACCCCACTCGCGCTCCCGGAACGTCGAGTACGTGCCGTCGTGCACGAACACGCCCGTGAGCGCCTTGCGCAGCACCGCGACCGAGCCGAAGTCGACGTAGTAGCCCTGGCGCTCCCCGGTGAGCAGCGCGTGCACGGCGTGGTGGACGTCGTCCGCCCACTGCGCGCGCATCCCGCGCCCGCCCTGCTCCACGCCCGTCACGGTCGCCGGGTCGTTCTCGTCCGACTCGGCGACGAGCGTCAGCGGCCGCCCGAGCTCCTGCTCCACGCGGTCCACGCGCCGCGCGAGCTCCGCGAGGAGGTGCGTCGGGGAGTCGTCGACGAGGGCGTGCACCGCGTCGAGCCGCAGCGCGTCCACGTGGAACTCGACGAACCACCGCTCGGCGTTGTCGATCACCCACTCGCGCACCTCCCGGCTGCCCGGGCGGTCGAGGTTCACGGCCGAGCCCCACGGGGTCGTGTGCGCGTCCGTGAAGTACGGGCCGAACTCCGGCAGGTAGTTCCCCGACGGGCCGAGGTGGTTGTAGACGACGTCGAGCACCACCGCGAGCCCCCGGGCGTGCGCGGCGTCCACGAACCGCTGGAGCGCGCGCGGGCCGCCGTACGGCTCGTGCACCGCGTACAGGTGCACGCCGTCGTAGCCCCAGCCCCGCTCGCCGCCGAACGCCGCGACCGGCAGGAGCTCGACCGCGCCGACGCCCAGCGCCACCAGGTGGTCGAGCCGGTCGATCGCCGCGTCGAGCGTGCCCTGCGGCGTGAACGTCCCGACGTGCAGCTCGTAGAGCACCTCGCCGCGCACGTCGCGGCCCGGCCACGCGGCGTCCGTCCAGGCGAACGCCGGGTCGAACGTGCGGCTCGGCCCGTGCACCCCGTACGGCTGCCACGGGCTGCGCGGGTCCGGCCGGCCCGGACCGCCGTCGACGGAGTACCCGTAGTCCGTGCCCCACGGCAGCTCGTGGTCGTACCCCCACCACCCCGGCACGTGGGCGCCCACGAGGCGCAGCGGGAGGCGCTCCGCGCCCTCGAACGTGCCCGAGCCCTGCTCCGGCAGCAGGAGCTCGACGCTGCGCGCCGTCGGCGCCCACACCACGGGCCGCGGCCCCGGCACGGCGAGCAGGGGCGTGGCCTGGGGTGCGGGGACGCGCGGGGGCGGGACCGGGGTGCCCGCCGTCACGGTGCGCCCTCGCCTGTCGCCGAGGCGCCCTCGCCCGTCGCCGCGGCGCGCGCGGCGGAGCCCGGCGCGACGAGCAGCGCGACCGGCAGGTCGGCGAGCAGGTCCGCGACGCGGACGGTCCCGGCCGGGTGCTCGCGCCCGGTGAGCACGTCGACCCACGTGCCCGTGCCTGCGGGGAGCGCGACGACGTGGTCGCGCCACCCGCCGAGGCGGTCGACCGTCCCGGCGAGGCGGGTCGCCACCGTGACGACGTGCGCGACGGCCGCGTCGTCCGGGCGGTCGCCACCGGACGCGTCGGCGGTCGCGGGGTCGCCCGTGGGGGTGCCGGCCGGGGCCGTGCGCGCGAACGCGAGCGCGCACGGCGTCGACGACGCGACGGGCGCGTACCCGGCCCCGTCGCCGACGAACGCGGCGGCGAGGGCGCGGCGCACGCGCAGGGCGCGCGCCGTGACGAGCAGCTTCTCGTCCGCGAGCGTGCGCGCGGGCGGCCCGCCGTCGAGCCGGGCGAGGCGCTCGGTGAGGTCGTCGACGTCCACGGGGCGGCGGTTGTCCGGGTCGACGAGCGTGGGCGCGTACGACTCGGCGCCCTGGTAGACGTCCGCGACGCCCGGGGCCGTGAGCCGCGTGAGCGTGATCCCGAGGCTCGCGGCGCGCAGCTCCTCGCGGTGCTCGCGCGCCCACCGGGCGAACGCCCCGGTCACGGCGGGGTCGGCGAGCGCGCGGCGGGCGAGCTCGGCCACGGCCTCCTCGTACGCCTCGTCCGGGCTCGTCCACGACGTCGCGACCTTCGCCTCGCGCAGCGCCTTGCGCAGGTAGTCGACGAGCCGGTCGGGAGCGATCGCGGCCTCGGACGTGCCGTCGGGCGCGTCGTCCGGCGTGGTCGCGTCGGGGAGCCAGGTCCCGGCCACGGTCTGCCACAGCAGGTTCTCGGCGAGACCGTCGACGAGGACCCCGCGGTAGGGGGCGGTCGCCGCGCGCACCTCGTCGACGAGCCGCGACCACGCGCCCGCGTCCTCGGACAGCACGCCGAGGGCCGCGCGCGTGTCCTCGCCGCGCTTGGTGTCGTGCGTCGACCCGGCGGTCAGGGCGTGCGGGGTGAGCGCGGCGAACCGCTGCGCGAACGCGTGCCAGTCGTGCACGCCGAGGCTGAACCGGTCCGGCTCGCCCCCGACCTCGCACAGGCTCACGAGCTCGGTCCAGCGGTAGAACGCCGTGTCCTCGACGCCCTTCGCCGTCACGGCGCCGCACACCTGCTGGAAGCGCACGACGAGCTCGTCGCGTCGCGCCTCGCGCCGTCGCCCCGCGCTGCCGACCTCGCGGCCGAGCACGAGGTCCATGACGACGGCGAGCGTCTCCGCGCGCTGCGGGTCGAGGTGCGCGCGGGCGCGCTCGGCCGCCTCCTCGACGGCCCGGACCGCCTCGTGCCGCGGCGGGGTGCCCGGCACCACGTACGCCCGGTAGCGGTCGAACGCGACGAGCAGCTCGCGCAGGCACTGGTGCAGGCCGCGCCACGTGTGGTCGCGCAGGCGCGGGTCGTCGTGGCAGACGGCGGCCGCCAGGTCCGTGAGCCGGTGCACCTCCGCGTAGAGGGGCCCGGCGACGACCTCGCGCTTCGCCTCCTCGACGAGCGCGCCGAGGCCGCCGGGCGGCGCGCCCGTGAGGCGCGTCATCACCGCGTCGAGGCCCGACCGGCCGCCCGGGTCGACGAAGAGCTGCTGCAGGCGCCACGCGACGTCGTAGCCGGTCGTCCCGACCGTCGCCCAGTCGGGCGGCACCTGCTCCTCGCCCGCGAGGATCTTCTCGACGACGACCCACGCGCCGTCGGTGCGGTCGGCGAGGCGCTGGAGGTACTGTGCCGGGTCCGCGAGGCCGTCGGGGTGGTCGATGCGCAGGCCGTCGACGACCCCGGACGTGACGAGGTCGAGCACGAGCGCGTGCGTCGCGTCGAAGACCTCCTCGTCCTCGACCCGGACCGCGACGAGGGATCCGACGTCGAAGAACCGGCGGTAGTTGAGCTCCTCGTCGCCCACGCGCCAGTAGGCCAGCCGGTAGTGCTGGCGCTCGACGAGCTCCGCGAGCGGCAGGTCCTCCGTCCCGGCGCGCACCGGGAACACGTGGTCGTAGTAGCGCAGCACGCGCCGGGGTCCGGGCGTGCCCGGCACCTCGACCTCGTCCAGCACGAGCTCGCCCGCCGCGAGCACGTCGCCGAGGCGCGCGCCGAGGACGGGCATGAGGACCGCGCCCTCGCCCGCCGACCAGTCGACGTCGAACCACCGGGCGTACGGGGAGTCGGAGCCCTCCTCCAGGACCGACCACAGCGCACGGTTGTGCCACGCGGGAGTGGGGACCGCCATGTGGTTCGGGACGACGTCGAGCACCATGCCCAGGCCCGCGTCGCGGGCCGCGGCGGCGAGCCGTCCGAGGCCCTCGCGCCCGCCGAGCTCGTCGCTGATCCGCGTGTGGTCGACGACGTCGTACCCGTGGGTCGACCCGGGCGCCGCCTGGAGCACCGGCGAGAGGTAGAGGTGCGTGACACCGAGGCTCGCGAGGTACGGCACCTGGCGCGCGGCGTCGTCGAACGTGAGGTCGGGGCCGAGCTGGAGCCGGTACGTCGACACCGGGACGCGGGGCGGCGCGCCCGGCGTGCCGGCGGGGGAGACGGCGGTCATCGCAGCGGCGGGCGGGTCAGGACGATGACGCTGCGGCCCGTCACGGACACGGTCTCCCCGGGCTGCAGCACCTCGCCGACGTCGACCGTGCCGTCGGTGTCCAGCACGACGTCCCAGCTCTCCCCGTAGGCCGCCGGCGGCACGGTGAAGTCCAGCTCCTCGGAGTGCGCGTTGAGCAGCAGCAGGAACGAGTCGTCGACGATCGGCTCGCCGCGCCGGTCCTGCTCGGGGATCGCGTCGCCGTTGAGGAACACCATGACGGTGCGCGCGTAGGCGTGGTCCCAGTCCTGCTGGTCCATGCGCGAGCCGGTGATGTCGAGCCACTCGATGTCCGGGAGGTCGTCGGGACCCTCGGGCATGCCCGGCTCCGCGCCGTCCTGCCGGCCCACGAAGAAGCGCCGCCGGTGCAGCACGGGGTGGTCGCGGCGCAGCCACACGACCCGGCGCGCGAAGTCGAGGAGCGCGGCCCGCTCGTCGTCGAGGCCCTCCTCGCCGCCCCAGTCCATCCAGGTGATCTCGTTGTCCTGGCAGTAGCCGTTGTTGTTGCCGCGCTGGGTGCGCGCGATCTCGTCGCCGTGCGCGAGCATGGGCACGCCCTGCGAGAGCAGCAGGGTGGCGAAGAAGTTCCGGCGCTGGCGCGCCCGCAGCGACCGCACGTCGGGGTCGTCCGTCGGGCCCTCGGCCCCGCAGTTCCAGGACCGGTTGTGGCTCTCGCCGTCGTTGTTGTCCTCGCCGTTCGCCTCGTTGTGCTTCTCGTTGTAGGACACGAGGTCGTTGAGCGTGAAGCCGTCGTGCGCGGTGACGAAGTTGATCGAGGCGATGGGCTTGCGCCCGCCGTGCTCGTAGAGGTCGGACGAGCCCGTGAGGCGGCTCGCGAGCTCGGGCAGCGTCGAGGGCTCGCCGCGCCAGAAGTCGCGCACCGTGTCGCGGTAGCGCCCGTTCCACTCGGTCCACAGGGGCGGGAAGCCGCCCACCTGGTAGCCGCCGTCGCCGAGGTCCCACGGCTCGGCGATGAGCTTGACCTGGGAGATGACCGGGTCCTGCTGCACGATGTCGAAGAACGCCGAGAGGCGGTCGACCTCGTGGAACTGGCGCGCGAGCGTGGCCGCGAGGTCGAAGCGGAACCCGTCCACGTGCATCTCGGTCACCCAGTACCGCAGCGAGTCCATGATGAGCTGGAGCACGTGCGGCGAGCGCATGAGCAGCGAGTTGCCCGTGCCGGTCGTGTCGAAGTAGTGCGCCTCGTCGCCGTCCACGAGCCGGTAGTAGGCCTTGTTGTCGATGCCGCGGAAGCTCAGCGTCGGGCCGAGGTGGTTGCCCTCCGCGGTGTGGTTGTAGACCACGTCGAGGATGACCTCGATGCCGGCCTCGTGCAGCGCCTTGACCATGGTCTTGAACTCCATGACCTGCTGCCCGCGCGTCCCGTGGGCCGCGTAGCCGTTGTGGGGCGCGAAGAACCCGATGGTGTTGTAGCCCCAGTAGTTCGACAGCCCCTTCTCGACGAGCGTGGGGTCGTTGACGAACTGGTGCACGGGCATGAGCTCGACCGCCGTGACGCCCAGCGTCACGAGGTGCTCGACGACGGCCGGGTGCGCCATCCCCGCGTAGGTGCCGCGCAGCTCCTCGGGCACGTCCGGGTGGAGCATCGTCATGCCCTTGACGTGCGCCTCGTAGATGACGCTGTCGTGGTAGTCCCGGTTCGGCGGGCGGTCGTGGCCCCAGTCGAAGAACGGGTTGATGACGACCGACATCATCGTGTGCCCGGCCGAGTCGTCGTCGTTGAGCGGGGGAGCGGGCGGGGGCGCGTCGTCCTCCTCGCCCTCGGCGGGCTCGCCGGCCTGCGCGACCTCGTCCGCGTCGGCGAAGCGGTAGGAGAACAGCGACTCGTCGCCGTCGATCTGCCCCTCGATCGCCTTCGCGTACGGGTCGAGCAGGAGCTTCGCCGGGTTGCAGCGGTGGCCGTTCGCGGGGTCGTAGGGGCCGTGCACGCGGTAGCCGTAGCGCGTGCCGGGGCCCTTGCCCGGGAGGTAGACGTGCCAGACGTGCGCGTCGATCTCCTCGACGTCGACGCGGGTCTCGTTCCCGTCGTCGTCGAAGAGGCAGAGCTCGACGCGCTCGGCGATCTCGGAGAAGAGCGCGAAGTTGGTCCCCGTGCCGTCGTACGTGGCGCCGAGGGGGTAGGGGTGGCCTGGCCAGGTCTGCATGTCCCTGAGGATGTCACGGGGTCCTGTTCGCTGTCGTCGCAGGAGGCCCCTCGGTGACGCGATCGATCTCGACCGGGGTCTCCCCCCGCGACCAGGACAGGAATAGTGTGCCAAGCGGCGATCGCCCTGATGGTCGCCCCGCCCGTGCGACGCACCGACCCGCCCGGAGGCGGACGGTCGTGCATCGCGGGGTCGGACCTGGTAGACCCGTGCCATGAGCACCCACGCACACCACCGCGACGACCTCAACCAGTCCGACATCGCGTCCGCCCGGCTGTCCCCGCGCCGCGAGGACGAGGGAGAGGGGTCCGGCGACGTGCTCACCGGGGGAGACGCGACGAAGGCCCCGCAGTCGCTCTCGGAGAACGAGCGCCGGCCCATCGACGGCGCGTCGTCGGGCACGTCCTGGGACGACCCGGACGAGCTGTAGGAACTTCGCGCCCGGCCCCTCAGTCGACGCGCGGCAGGCGGTCGGCGTCGACCGCGATGAGCCGCGGCATCCCCGCGGGGGCGACGGCGCTGAGGGCGAGGTAGCGCGCCTCGGCCCGGTGCAGGCGGATGTGCTCGTCGACGGTCCAGTCGGGACCGTTGGTGAGCGGCATGCCGCACGAGCAGTCGATGGTGACCCGCCCGGCGGCGTCCTCGCGGACCTGCCCGATCGTCACGTGCTCCGACCGCGCGTCCGCCTTGGCGCGGCGCATGGTCGCGCTCACGGGCTCGGGCCGGTCGGCCTGGGGCGGGGGCGAGGCGGGTGCGTCGTTCACGGGTTCCGAGCCTAGACGCCGACGGGACCCCGCCGCACCCGCCGTCGCGGCCCGTCTCAGTGGGTGTGCGCGATCCCGAGCGCGTGCGCCCGCTCGTGCTCGCGCTCGGCGGCCTCGCGGGCGGCGATGCGCGCCCGGACCTCCTCGCGCCGCAGGGGCGGGACCGTCGTCGGCGGGTTGCGGCGCTCGGGCAGCTCGTCGAGCAGGCGCGCGACGATCGCGGTCACCTCGTCGACCGCGCGCTCGAACGGCTCCTCGGTCGCGGCGCTCGTGCGCTGGATGCCCGTGACCTTCCGGACGAACTGGCGCGCGGCCGCCTCGATCTCCTCGTCGGTCGCGGGCGGTTCGAGGCCGCGCAGGGTCGTGATGTTCCGGCACATGCCTCGACGCTACGTGCGTGTGAGGAGCGCCACAAGAGACCGGGGTCAGGCGAGCCGGGCCGTCACCGCGAGGTGCTCGCCCGCCTCGACCCGCACGTCCGCCACCCGCACCCCCGGTGGCAGGTCGGCCGCGAGGTCGACGTGGCGCCCCTCGACCTTCGCCAGCTCGCCGCGGGCCACCACGAGCAGCGCCGCGACGACGGGGTTGCGGCTCGACAGCTCGAGGTCGCGGACGGTGAGCACCATGCGCGCGTCGACCTCGGCGGTGCCGGTCGCGCGCACGCTCGCCGAGAGCAGCCCCTTGCGCACGCGGGCGAACGCCTGGAGCGACACCGTGCGCGGCCCCGTCGCGACGAGGTCGACGTCGAGCGAGGCCAGCGTGAGACCGATGTTCTGCAGCTCGGTGGCGACGATCCTCCGGGCGGTGGCGAGGACCGCCTCGCGCGGGGCCGAGACGCGGACGTGCCCGCCGAGGGGCGCGGCGTCGTCGGGCTCGACGCCCTCGACGGCGAGCGACCCGTCGGCGCCCTCGACCCAGCGGAAGCGCAGTCCTTCGATCTCGGCCGTGACGTCCACGGGGACGTCGTCGACCAGGAGCGGGTGCGCGTCGACCCGGAGCCGGCGCACCACCGCGTCCTCGCGCGAGCGGACGTGCTCGACGTCGACCGTCGGGGAGGTGCTGCGCCCGGACGAGGAGGCGGGCCGGTCCGCCCCCACGCGGACCCGGACACCCGTGAGGTCGACGTCGAGGCGAGCGACGTCCGCGCCCTCGAGGTCGGCGTCGAGCCGGACGGCCGCCGTGCCTTCGACCTCGGGGCCCAGCGCGTCGAGGACGGCCGGCCGCAGGCGTGCGAGCAGCTCGGGGGCGGTCGTGGGACGCGGGGCCGCGCCGAGCGGCAGGACGTCGTGGGCGGGGCGCTGGTCGGGCATGCGCCGAGAGTAGACGACGAAGGCCGCCCCGGCGCCGGGACGGCCTTCGAGTGGTGGGCGATACTGGGATCGAACCAGTGACCTCTTCCGTGTCAGGGAAGCGCGCTACCGCTGCGCCAATCGCCCGGGTGCTGCATACGAGGTGGAGATGGGATTCGAACCCACGTATACGGCTTTGCAGGCCGCTGCCTCGCCTCTCGGCCACTCCACCTTGAGACGCGTCCTCTCATGCTCCCGGGGGAGCGGGCCAGAGAGTGGGCCTCCGAGCGGATGACGGGACTCGAACCCGCGACCCTCACCTTGGCAAGGTGATGCTCTACCAACTGAGCCACATCCGCGCGGCCGATCCGTCGAGGGCTCTCACGAGCCCCGTGGTGATCGGCGCGAAGCACATACTAGCCGACTTCCGCCCGGACCCGTGCATCCGGTCCAGGTGATGGTCGGCGCGAGAGAGGCCGCTCCGGACGGTGCCGGGGCGGCCTCTCTCGTCGTACTCGTGGGCGATACTGGGATCGAACCAGTGACCTCTTCCGTGTCAGGGAAGCGCGCTACCGCTGCGCCAATCGCCCCAGAGGGGTGGTGCTGTTGCGAGGTGGAGATGGGATTCGAACCCACGTATACGGCTTTGCAGGCCGCTGCCTCGCCTCTCGGCCACTCCACCGCGACCTGCCCTCCGCCACCACGTGGGCGGCGGGAGGGTGGGCCTCCGAGCGGATGACGGGACTCGAACCCGCGACCCTCACCTTGGCAAGGTGATGCTCTACCAACTGAGCCACATCCGCGCGGCCGGACCTTGGAGCTTCGGGGAGCGTTTCCCCCGGCCCTCCGGCGTTCCGGCGCGTCCCAGACATTAGTCCACGTTCGCGTCCGGCGTCCAACCGGCCCCGCCGAGCCCGCGGCCGGTGCTCGGGGGCGGGGGTCCGGGCGGAGGGTGCGTCCTGGGTAGCGTGGTCCCGTGCCAGGACCTGGGAGAACACCCGCGCCGGGGTTCGCTCGCTTCGCCGGGCGCGCCGCGAGCGGCGTGCTCGAGTGCCTCGACCTCCGGCGCGAGCCGGAGCGTCTGGCCGACGACGGGCCGTGGTTCGTGGTCGCCGACTTCGACGGCCCTGCCCGCGGCGGCCGGGCGCGCGCGTGGCGGTTCGCCGAGCGGCTCGCCCCGTCGGACCTGGACGGCGCCACGCCCGCGGGAGCAGAGGCCGACCCGTGGCGCGGGCCCGACCCGTCCGCGTGGCGCAGCTCCCTGGACCGGGCCGGCTACGAGGCCGCCGTCGCGCACGTGCGCGACGAGGTCCGGGAGGGCGAGGTCTACCAGGCGAACGTGTGCCGCGTGCTCGCGGCCCCGCTCGTCGGCCCGGGTGGCGGCGAGCCCGACGCCCGGGCCCTCGCGCGTCGTCTCGCACGGGGCAACCCCGCTCCCTACGGGGGCGTGCTCCACGTGCCGGCGGGGTCCGGCGTCGACCCGGTGTGGGTCGTCAGCGCGTCGCCCGAGCTGTACCTCCGCGTCGCGGGCGGCGCGGTGACGTCCGGACCCATCAAGGGCACCGCGCCCACCCCCGTGGGGCTCACGGCCAAGGACCGGGCCGAGAACGTCATGATCACCGACCTCGTGCGCAACGACCTCCAGCGCGTGTGCGACCCGGGGACCGTCGAGGTCACGGACCTGCTCGCGGTCGAGCAGCACCCGGGCCTCGTGCACCTCGTGAGCACGGTGACAGGACGCCTGCGTGCCGGGCTCGCGGGCTCGGCCGCGCTGTGGCCCACGCTGCTCGAGGCCACCTTCCCGCCGGCATCGGTGTCCGGGGCGCCCAAGTCGTCCGCGCTGCGGATCATCGACGCCCTGGAGCCCGTGCCGCGCGGCCCCTACTGCGGCGCCGTCGGCTGGGTCGACGGCGACGAGGCCGTCCTCGCCGTCGGGATCCGCACCTTCTGGTGGTCCGACGGCGTCCTGCGCTTCGGCACGGGCGCCGGGATCACCTGGGGGAGCGACCCCGCGCGCGAGTGGGAGGAGACCGAGCTCAAGGCGCGCCGCCTCGTCGGCCTCGCCTCGGGCACACTGGAGCCATGAGCACCCCTGCCGCCACGACACCGACGTCCGCGAGCACGACCGAGAACCTCGTGATCTGGGCCGACGGGCGCCTCGTGTCGCCTAGCGAGGTCGCGCTCAGCGCGGTCGACCACGGCCTGACCGTCGGGGACGGCGTGTTCGAGACGTGCGCCGTGTTCGACGGCCGCGCCTTCGCGCTCACGCGCCACCTGCGCCGGCTCGCGCGGTCCGCCGCCGGGCTCGGTCTCGACGCGCCGGACGAGCGCCGCGTGCTCGACGGCGTCGAGGCGGTGCTCGCCGAGGCGGACGCGCGCACGCGTGCCGGCGCCGGGCCGGTGGGCCGGCTGCGCATCACGGTGACGGCCGGCGTCGGGCCGCTCGGGTCCGGGCGCACCCCTGGCGAGCAGACCGTCGTCGTCGCGGTCGGCCCCGCGGTCATCCGTCCCGCCGGCCGCGCGGTGCGGTCGCCCTGGACCCGGAACGAGCGCTCCGCCGTCGCCGGGCTCAAGACGACGTCGTACGCGGAGAACGTCGTGGCGCTCGCCGACGCCGTGGGCAAGGGCGGCGACGAGGCGCTCCTCGCGAACACGACCGGCGACCTGTGCGAGGGCACCGGGGCGAACGTCTTCGTCGAGCGCGGGGGCGAGCTCGTCACCCCGCCCCTGTCCTCGGGCTGCCTCGCGGGCATCACGCGCGAGCTCCTGCTCGAGTGGGCGGCCGAGGACGGTCTGCCCGCGCGCGAGGCGCGTCCCGGCGAGCTCCCGTTCGGCGTGCTCGACGAGGTGACCGCGGGGGAGTCGGCGCTGCTGCTCACCGGCTCCGTGCGCAACGTCCAGCCGGTGACCTGGCTCGACGGCGCGGACGTGGCCGCGGGGGAGCTCTCCGTGGCGGCGCGGGACCTGTTCGAGCGGCGTCGTCGCGAGCGTCTCGACCCGTGACGGCGGCCGGTTTTTCGATCCGGTCCGTTTCAGGCTAGTATCGACCACGCACTCGGGCGATTGGCGCAGTGGTAGCGCGCTTCGTTCACACCGAAGAGGTCACTGGTTCGAACCCAGTATCGCCCACCGAGCAGAGGCCGTCCCCGCACCCGCGGAGGCGGCCTCTTTCGTGTCCCGGGTGCGCTGGCGGTCGTCCGGAGTCAGCCGGTCGTGGCGTCCGGCTCGCTCGGCGTCCCGACCTCCAGCCCGACGCCGGCTCCCGCGGTCTGGTCGGCCAGGTGCTGCCACGCGGCGGCGTCCGCGACGGCGCCGGGCGGCGGGGTGACGGTGATCGCGCGGTCCGTGACCTCGACGTCGTCCACGCCGAGCTCGAACGCGCCGCGGATCAACGGTGCCAGGACCTCCATGTCCGCGTCGGGCGAGAGCTCTGCCACCAGAGGTCTCGTCGCCGAGGTGCCCGGGTCGCGGTCCCACCACCCCACGTAACGGAGCGGCAGCGCCGTGCCCTCGTCGTGGAGCGCGCGGAGCGCGTCGAGCAGGCGGGCGCGCTCGGCGGACGTCGTCACGACGACGAGCGCGCGGTCGGGGTCGTCGGGGGAGGGCGCCGCTCCCGCGGTGAACCCCGGCGAGGAGAAGTCGCCGTCGTACCCCGGCAGCAGACGACCCATCGCGGTGCTCGCGGCGGCGAACCCGGCCACCGTCTCCTCGGCGAGGCACGCGCTGTCGTACGGCGCCGCGTTCTGGAGGGTCACCGACCCGGCCTCGTCGGTGTCCGGTGCCGCGGTGGTGAGCGTGAGGCGCGTGAGGGGCGCGTCGCGCGCACAGCTCGTCTCGACGAGGCGGCGCACCTGCTCGGCGCCGAGGTCGTCCTCGAGCCGGACGGTCGCCTCGTGGTCGTCGGGCCCGACGAGCTGGTTGTCGCGGAACTCGTACTCCACCGACGCGACGCCGTCGACCTGCTCCATCGTCTCCGCCCAGGTCTGCTGGGCGGATGCGCACCCGGCGAGGACCGCGAGCGCGAGCCCCCCGAGAACCTGGGTGAGCAGCGCCTTCCGCTCGGTGCGTTCCGCTCCCGTCATGGGAAGAACGGTAGTGAACCGTGGCGCACGTGACACCCGGGATCCGGCGCACGTCGAGCGGGTGAAATCTGACGCCGCTCCGCACCGGCGAGCACCCCGGTGCAGGGGGGATCGTCCATGACGAAACGGGGCAAAGTGCTCCCCCGGACGCCCTCGTCCCGGGGGGAGGGGGCGGCGCGCGACAGATCCTGGACGGGCGCCCAGCCTGCACGGTGCCCCTCTGCCGGGCACAGTGCTCGCAGGACCGGTGAAGGCGGTCCGCGCCACCGGGCACACCCGCCGCAGCGTTGCCGTGACGGTCCCGGTGGTCGTCCTGCCGGTCCTCGAGGGTCGTGCGGACGTCGCTCCTCCTCCGTGCGCAGGGGGCACGGAGGGGTTGCCGGTCGTCGTGGACGCCGCCCCGGGCGTCATCGCCTCGGCGGTGTCGTCGCGAGCGGTCGGCGTCCCGAGCCGTCCTCCACGGACACCCCAGGACCGTTGAGATTTCAACTGTGAGGCACGTTGCGCCCCCGTGCGTCTGTCTGTAGGTTGAGCCCGCCCGCCGAGGCCCGGCGCGGGGGCAAGCGCGCAGGGGGAGCTTGGCGTCGGGCCCGGCGGGCTCAGACGCCCGCGAGGACGCGGGCCGTCCCTTCCGTGCTCGTCCGGTCGCGCAGCGCGCGGCCCAGCCGACGCAGCGCGTCGTCGTCCGCGAGCAGGTCGGACCAGTCGTCCGGGTCGACGCTCGGGGCGTCACCCCGGGCCCGCCGCGTCGCCGCGAGCTGGAGCTGGTAGGCGAGGATCACCTCGCGCGGGCTGCCGGGGACGACGACGCGCACGTGGTCGACGTCGTCCCGACGCGAGTGCAGCGCGAGCGCGGCGAGGCCGTCGAAGATCTCGATGGTCCGGTGGTACTCGTCCACCGCCGCGCTGGACCCGGGGAGGCCCCCGCCGCCCACGGTCGCCGCGACGAAGGCGTGCAGGTGCCCGAGATCGCGACGGCGCTCGCGGGCGAACGCCGCCGACGACGCGAGCTGGCCCACGATCCCGACCGTCAGCAGGACGCTCGCCGCGAGCACGAGGTACCTGGTGCGCACGCCGAGGACGAGGTACGGCTCGGCGCTGCCGGGCTCGTGCAGCAGCGCGGCCACGAAGCTGAGGACGGCCCACACCATGGCGACGACCGCCCCGGCCGCCGCGACGTCCATGCCCCACCGCAGCCGCACGGGGCGGCGCGAGCGCGTGCGGACGCACGACACGGCGAACGTCGCGGTCGCCGCCACGAACGCGCCGTAGTACAGCGCGCGGTACACCCACATGAGCGGCCGGCCGGAGCTCTGGGCGTCGAGGTCGAGGGTCGTCCACGGCCCGCTCGCGACCGCGAGCGCGACCATCGCCCCGCCGACGAGACCGGCCGCGAGCGCCACGTGCCGCGTCCGTGGAGCGTGCCCGGTCGTCGTGCTGTACGCCCACACGCCGACGAAGAGGCACCCGGCGACGAGCGCGACGTGCTTGGCGACCTCGTGCGTGCCGCCGGGGGCGTGCGTCTTGAGGAGCTCGGCGACGGCCGGGACCCGCAGCGCTGACGCCACCGCGACGAACGCGAGGCCGAGCGGGAGAGCCGCGTCGGTGCCCGTGCGGGCGCGCAGCGCCGTCCAGGTGGCGGCGGTGACGAACAGGGCCGCGGCGAGGAGGTCGAGCACGTGGCTCACCGGTAGAGCTCGAGGGACGTGAGGCGTGCCGCCGAGCTCCCGTGCGACGCGATGGAGATCATCAGCTCGCTCGCGAGGCGCTCGACACGCTGCTCGGCGGGGTCGTCGTGCTCGTCGCGGCACCCGGTGGGGACCGGGCCCGGAGCGGGGCCGGGGCGGATCGCGTCGAGGACGTGCACGAGCTCGTGCGCGACGACGTGGTCGCGGTGGGGTCCGGGGAGCGTCTGGCGGGCGTCGACCAGGACGAGGTCGCGCTCGGGGAACGCGAGCCACAGGCCGGTGACGCCGGGGCCGAGGTCGCCCTCGACGACCTCGAGCGGCTTGCCGCGGGCCGCGGCGACGAGGCGGCACGCCTCCTCGATGCTGCGGGCGCGGTCGAGCCCTGCGGCGCGCAGGAGGTCATCCATGGTCGGCCTCCGGGGCAGGAGGGTGCCCGTGGGGCGTGCCGGGCGGTGCCACGGGTGGGAGGTGCTCGAGGCTCCGTACGCGGTCGACGATCTCGATGATGGCGCGGACGTTCTCGGGCGACAGCCCCTGGGCGCGCAGCGCGAACTGCTCCACGCCCTCGTCGGCGAGCGCGGCGCGCAGGCGGTCGTCGGGGCTCTCCTCGGGGTCGACGAGGCTGCCCGTGCTCACCTTGAAGAAGGCGGCGATGCCCTCGACGACGCGCAGGCTGGGCGACGAGCGGTGCCCGCCGCGCAGGGCGCTGAGGTACGCCTCGTTGATGGAGTATCCGCGCTCCGTCATCCAGTGGGCGGCCTCCCTGTTGGTCACGGGACGCCCGCCGCGGCCGCGCGCGAAGAGCTCGTTGAGCCGGTGCCGGAAGACGCGCGCGGTGCGCTCCCCGGGTGCCACGTCGTCGTCCATGGGCCGATTCTGGCAGGCCCGGACCGTGCGTGCGCCGGTCCGGGCCGGCGGGTCACGCGGGTCGTGGCCGCTGCCGGTGCCCCGTCGCGCGGCGTGGTGCCGCCGGGTAGCGTTTCGTGCGGGCGCGGGACGGCCGCCGCCCGGCGCGGGACGCGCGCACCACGACCCCCGAGGGAGCCGGTATGAGCGAGCAGACACCGAAGGACCGGGGCGGCCTCGGCGACCTCCTCGGCAAGGCCAAGGAGTTCATGACCGAAGAGCGCATCGACAAGGCCAAGGAGTTCATGACCGACGAGCGCATCGACGAGGTCGCGGGAAAGATCAAGTCGGTCGCCCCGGACTCCGTCGACCGGCACGTCGACACCCTCGCCGAGAAGGCGAAGAAGGCCAACGACTGACCTGCGGGTCGGTACGATCGAGGGGCGCCGTCCACGACGGCGCCCTTCGTGCTGTCGGGGACGACCCGGCGCCGGGGGACCTGACCGGGCGCCGCGCGCGCCTCCCGCCACAGAACGGAGCACGGACGTGTCTGACGTCGTCTCGTCACCACTCACCATCACCCTCGACGCGGAGGAGACCACGGTGACGACGGGCACGACGGGCACGGACCTGTTCGCGTCGCGTCGCGACGTCGTCGTGATCCGCGTGAACGGGGAGCTCAAGGACCTCGACACGCCCGTCGCGGACGGCGACGTGGTCGAGGGCGTGACGATCGACTCGCCCGACGGCCTCGCGGTGCTGCGGCACTCGGCCGCGCACGTGCTCGCGCAGGCCGTCCAGCAGGTCAACCCGGACGCGAAGCTGGGCATCGGCCCGCCGATCACGGACGGGTTCTACTACGACTTCGACGTCGAGACGCCGTTCACCCCCGAGGACCTCAAGGCGCTCGACAAGGCGATGTCGCGCATCATCAAGGAGGGCCAGACCTTCCGCCGCCGCGTGGTCACCGAGGACGAGGCGCGCGCCGAGCTCGCGCACGAGCCGTACAAGCTCGAGCTCATCGGGCTCAAGGGCTCCGGCACCGCGGACGACACCGAGGGCGCGAACGTCGAGGTCGGCGGCGGCGAGCTGACGATCTACGACAACGTGCGCGGCGCCGGGCGCGAGAGCGAGACGGTGGTCTGGAAGGACCTGTGCCGTGGCCCGCACCTGCCGAGCACGCGCCTGATCGGCAACGGCTACCAGCTCATGCGCTCGGCCGCGGCCTACTGGCGCGGCAGCGAGAAGAACCCGCAGCTCCAGCGCATCTACGGCACGGCGTGGCCGACCAAGGACGAGCTCAAGGCGTACCTCGAGCGGCTCGCGGAGGCGGAGCGGCGTGACCACCGCCGGCTCGGCAACGAGCTCGACCTGTTCTCCTTCCCGGAGGAGATCGGCTCGGGCCTGCCCGTGTTCCACCCCAACGGCGCGACGATCCGCATGGAGATGGAGGAGTACTCGCGCAAGCGGCACGTCGAGGCCGGCTACTCGTTCGTCAGCACGCCGCACATCACCAAGGCGAACCTGTTCCAGACGTCGCGCCACCTCGACTGGTACGCCGACGGCATGTACCCGCCGATGCACCTGGACGAGGAGCTCGACGACGACGGCAACGTCAAGCGGGCGGGCCAGGACTACTACCTCAAGCCGATGAACTGCCCGATGCACAACCTCGTGTACCGCTCGCGCGGGCGGTCGTACCGCGAGCTGCCGCTGCGGCTGTTCGAGTTCGGCACGGTGTACCGCTACGAGAAGTCGGGCGTCGTGCACGGGCTCACGCGGGCGCGCGGCTTCACGCAGGACGACGCGCACATCTACACCACGCGCGAGCAGATGCGCGACGAGCTGGGCTCGCTGCTCTCCTTCGTGCTGGACCTCCTGCGCGACTACGGGCTCGACGACTTCTACCTCGAGCTGTCGACGCGCGACCCCGAGAAGTCGGTGGGCGACGACGCCACGTGGGAGGAGGCGACCGAGGTCCTGCGCCAGGTCGCGACGGAGTCGGGCCTCGAGCTCGTCGCCGACCCGGGCGGCGCGGCGTTCTACGGCCCCAAGATCTCGGTCCAGGCGAAGGACGCGATCGGCCGCACGTGGCAGCTCTCGACGATCCAGCTCGACTTCTTCGAGCCGGAGCTGTTCGAGCTCGAGTACACGGCGTCCGACGGCACGCGCCAGCGTCCCGTGATGATCCACCGCGCGCTGTTCGGCTCGATCGAGCGGTTCTTCGGCATCCTCGTCGAGCACTACGCCGGCGCGTTCCCCGCGTGGCTCGCGCCCGTCCAGGTCGTGGCGGTCCCCGTCGCGGAGCCGTTCAACGACTACGTGGCCGACGTCGTCGCGCAGCTCAGGGCGCAGGGGATCCGCGCGGAGGTCGACTACTCGGACGACCGGTTCGGCAAGAAGATCCGCAACGCCAGCACGCGCAAGGTCCCGTTCGTCCTCATCGCGGGCGGCGAGGACGCCGAGGCGGGCGCCGTGTCGTTCCGCTACCGGGACGGCCGCCAGGACAACGGCGTGCCCGTCGCCGAGGCCGTCGAGCGGATCGTCTCCGCCGTGCGCGACCGCGTCCAGGTCTGACGGCGCGTGAGCGACGAGCGCACGGGGACGCCCGGCGCGGCCGACGAGGCCGCGCCGGGCGCCGCACCCGACCCCGCGACCGGTGCGACGGTCGAGACGCCGGACGCACACCCCCGGTTCGACGACGGCCTGGACCGGCTCTGGACGCCGCACCGCATGGTGTACATCGGCGGGCAGGACAAGCCCGCTGACGACTCGCGCGGCGAGTGCCCGTTCTGCCGCGTGCCGGACCGCACGGACGAGGACGGGCTGATCGTCGCGCGCGGCCGGACGGCGTACGTCGTGCTCAACCTCTACCCGTACAACCCGGGCCACCTCATGGTCGTGCCGTACCGGCACGTCTCCGACTACACGGACCTCACGGAGGCCGAGACGGTCGAGGTCGCGCACCTCACGCAGACGGCCATGCGGGTCGTGCGCGCGGTGTCCGCGCCCGACGGCTTCAACCTCGGCATGAACCAGGGCGCGGTCGCGGGCGCGGGCATCGCCGCGCACCTGCACCAGCACGTCGTGCCGCGCTGGGCGGGGGACGCGAACTTCCTGCCGATCGTCGCGCAGACGAAGGCCGTGCCGGAGCTGCTCTCCGACACGCGGGCGCGGCTCGCGGACGCGTGGCCGACCACCGGCGAGGGGGACGACGCCTGATGTTCGGTCGTCTGCGCGCGCTCACCACGCGCCTGTTCACGCCGCTCGCCGCGTTCCTCCTGCGCGTCGGGGTGAGCCCGGACGCGGTGACCGTCACCGGGACGCTCGGCGTCGTCGTCGGCGCGCTGTGGCTCTTCCCCACGGGCCACCTGTTCGCCGGGGTCATGGTCGTCATGGTCTGCGCCTTCGCCGACGTGCTCGACGGCGTCATGGCGCGCCGCGCCGGCCGGTCAGGCCCCTGGGGCGCGTTCCTCGACTCGACGCTCGACCGGCTCGCCGACGCCGCCGTGTTCGTCGGGCTCACGCTGTGGTTCGTCCGCGCCGACGACCCGCGCCTCACGCCCGACCTCGCCGCGGGGGGGACCGTCGTCGCGCTCGCGTGCCTCGCGCTCGGCGCCGTCGTGCCGTACGCGCGGGCCCGCGCCGAGAGCGTCGGCATGACCGCGCAGGTCGGGATCGCCGAGCGTGCCGACCGCCTCGTCGCGGCCCTCGTCGCCGCCGGGCTCGTCGGCCTCGGCCTGCCGCCCGTCGTGCTCGTCGCGGTGCTCGGCCTGCTCGCGCTCGCGAGCGCGGTGACGGTCGTGCAGCGCGTCGCGACGGTGCGCCGCCAGGCGCTCGCCCTCTCCGCGAGCGCCTCCCGGACCGACGACACGGAGGACGGTCGCTGATGGCCCTCGACGCCGGCAAGGCGTTCACGTTCGCCTGGCGCAACGCGCGCAAGGTGCCTGACCCGCTCCTGCGCGGGCTGTTCGACGCGATCGCCGACGTGACGTGGCTCCTGCACGGCGGGGGGGTGCGCCAGCTCGAGCGCAACCTCGCGCGCGTCCGGCCCGGGCTCTCGCCGCGCGCCCTGCGCCGGCTGTCGCGCGCGGGGATGCGGTCGTACATGCGGTACTACCGGGAGGCCTTCACGCTCCCCGCCTGGACGCCGGAGCAGGTGGAGGCGCGCGTGCGGCTCGTCGGGTACGAGCACCTGGCCGAGCACCTCGACGGCGACCGGAGCCCGGTGCTCGCGCTGTCCCACCAGGGCAACTGGGACCTCGCGGGCGCGTACGCGACCCCGCACATCGCGCCCGTCCTCACGGTCGCGGAGCGGCTGAAGCCCGACGAGCTGTTCGAGGAGTTCCTCGCGTTCCGCACCGGGCTCGGGCTCGAGATCCTCGCGCTCGGCGACGGCGACGTCTTCCGCGACCTCGTGCGCGGCGCGAGCCGGCCGGGGAAAATCATCCCGCTGCTCGCCGACCGCGACCTCACCCACCGCGGCATCGAGGTCGACCTCTTCGGCGAGCGGGCGCGGGTCGCGGCCGGGCCTGCGGCGCTCGCGGTGAGCACGGGCGCGCCGCTCGTGCCGGCCGGCATCTTCTACGAGCGCCTGCGCGGGGAGCGGCGCCGGGCCGCGGGCTCGCCCTGGGGCCTGGTCATCCGCTTCTTCCCGCGCGTCGAGATCGCCATGGACGTCCCGCGCGCCCAGCGGGTGGCCGCGGCGACCCAGTCCTGGGTCGACGCGCTGAGCGTCGCGATCCGCGAGCACCCGCAGGACTGGCACATGCTCCAGAAGGTGTTCGTCGACGACCTCGACCCCGAGCGCTACGCGCGCACGCGCGCCACGGCGGGCGAGCCGGCCCCGGACGCGGAGCGTGCCGCATGAGCCTGCGCGTGGGCATCGTGTGCCCCTACTCGTTCGACGCCCCCGGCGGCGTGCAGTTCCACGTGCGCGACCTCGCCGAGGCGCTCATGGCGCGGGGCCACGAGGTCTCCGTGCTGGCCCCGGCCGACGACGACACGCCCGTCCCGGACTACCTCACCTCCGCGGGCGGCGCGGTCCCGGTGCGCTACAACGGCTCGGTCGCGCGGCTCACGTTCGGGCCGCGCACGGCGGGCCGCGTGCGCCGGTGGCTCGACGCGGGACGGTTCGACGTGCTGCACCTGCACGAGCCCGTGACGCCCTCGCTGAGCATGCTCGCGCTCTGGATCGCGCAGGGCCCGATCGTCGCGACCTTCCACACGTCGCTGGTGCGCTCGCGCGCGCTGCAGGTCGCCTACCCGCTCGTACGGCAGAGCCTGGAGAAGATCGACGCGCGCATCGCGGTCTCGGAGGACGCGCGGCGCACGCTGGTGGACCACCTGGGCGGCGACGCCGTCGTCATCCCCAACGGCGTGTACGTCGACACGTTCGCCGACGCCGCGCCGAGCCCGGCCTGGCAGGGCACGCCCGAGGCGCCGACGATCGCGTTCCTCGGGCGCCTCGACGAGCCGCGCAAGGGCCTGCCCGTCCTGACGGCCGCGATCCCGCGGATCCTCGAGCAGCTCCCCGGCGCCCGGTTCCTCGTCGCCGGGCGCGGCGACGACGGTCGGGACGCCGCGATCGAGGCGCTCGGCGCGCACGCGTCGTCCGTCGAGTTCCTCGGGGGCGTGAGCGACGAGGACAAGGCGAGCCTGCTCGCGTCGGTGGACCTCTACATCGCCCCGCAGACCGGGGGCGAGAGCTTCGGGATCGTCCTCGTGGAGGCGATGAGCGCCGGGGCGTGCGTCGTCGCGAGCGACCTCGGCGCGTTCCGCCGGGTGCTCGACGACGGCGCCGCGGGCGTGCTGTTCCCCGTCGGCGACCCCGAGGCGCTGGCCCGCGCGGTGGTCGACGTCCTCGCGGACCCCGACGCCCGCGCGGCGCACCGGGCGCGTGCGGCCGAGTTCGTGCGGCGGTTCGACTGGTCCGCGGTGACCGACCAGGTCTCCGCGGTCTACGACATGGTGCTCGCGGCGTCCGAGGCGGTCATCCCCGTGCACGAGGACCCGCGCTCGCGCCGCGGCGGGCGGCTGCTGGGCCGCGTCCGCGAGGAGGAGGAGGGTCGCCCGTGACCTGGTCCGAGACCGCCGTCCTCGTCCTCGTCGTCGCGGCCCTCGCCGCATGGCTGCTGTGGGTCGCCGCGTCGCGGCTCGACCGCCTCCACCGCAAGGTCATGGCGTCGCGGCTGGCGCTGGACGCCCAGCTCGTGCGCCGCGCGTCGGCCGCCGTGGACCTCGCGGCGTCCGGCGAGCTCGACCCCGCGAGCTCCGTCCTCGTCGCCGAGGCCGCGCACGCCGTCCTCGACGACGACGCCGACGCGCGCCGGCTCCGCGAGCAGGTTCCCGGCCTCGTGCCGGCGGACGGGCCGCGCCCCCGGCGCCTCCTGGGCGGCATGGCGGAGTCGCGCGCGCTCGCGGAGAGCGACCTCACCGCGACGCTGCGCTCCGCGCTGGAGGACGCGGACGACCTCGCTGAGGTGCGGTCGGTCCCCGCGGGCGACGAGCTGCTCGCCACGCTGTCCGCCGCGTGGTACCGCGCCCAGCTCGCGCGCCGCTTCCACAACGAGGCCGTCGCCCAGGCGCTGCGCGTGCGCAGCAAGTGGTGGGTGCGCCTGTTCCACCTCGCGGGCCACGCGCCGATGCCCGTGACGGTCGAGCTCGACGACGCCGCGCCCGACGCGCTCGTGCGCCCTGTCGCCACCGCGGCCACGCCCGACTGAGGAGCGGCTCTCGCGGACCGTACCGGGCTCGGCGGCCCGCTCCCGGCCGGTCCGGGGACCGGAGCCGTGGACGGCCCGGCGATAGGATGGGGAGCGCGTGGGAGCATGTGCCGTCGAGCCTGTTCGACGGCGTCCGCGCGCGAGCGCGCGACGTTCCCCTGACCTGAAGGTGTGAGGTACCGGTGACCAACGTGGCCGACCAGAACGTCCCTGCCGAGAGCGCCCCGGGCGCCGCGACCACGGAGGGTGCCGGCGCGGTCGGCACCGCGAAGGTCAAGCGGGGGATGGCGGAGATGCTCAAGGGCGGCGTCATCATGGACGTCGTCACGCCCGAGCAGGCGAAGATCGCCGAGGACGCCGGGGCCGTGGCGGTCATGGCGCTGGAGCGCGTGCCCGCCGACATCCGCGCGCAGGGCGGCGTCTCGCGCATGTCCGACCCGGACATGATCGACGGGATCATCGAGGCCGTCTCGATCCCCGTGATGGCCAAGGCGCGCATCGGCCACTTCGTCGAGGCGCAGGTGCTGCAGTCGCTCGGCGTGGACTACGTCGACGAGTCCGAGGTCCTCACGCCCGCGGACTACGCCAACCACATCGACAAGTGGCAGTTCACCGTCCCGTTCGTGTGCGGGGCGACCAACCTCGGCGAGGCGCTGCGTCGCATCACCGAGGGCGCCGCGATGATCCGCTCCAAGGGCGAGGCCGGCACGGGCGACGTCTCCAACGCGACCACGCACATGCGCACCATCCGCGGGGAGATCCGCCGCCTCACGTCGCTCCCCGAGGACGAGCTGTTCGTCGCCGCGAAGGAGCTCCAGGCGCCGTACGAGCTCGTCAAGGAGGTGGCCGCGACCGGCAAGCTCCCGGTCGTCATGTTCACCGCCGGCGGGATCGCGACCCCGGCCGACGCCGCGATGATGATGCAGCTCGGCGCCGAGGGCGTGTTCGTGGGATCGGGCATCTTCAAGTCCGGCAACCCCGCCCAGCGCGCGGCCGCCATCGTCAAGGCGACGACGTTCTACGACGACCCCGACGTGATCGCCAAGGTCTCGCGCGGTCTCGGCGAGGCGATGGTCGGCATCAACGTCGACGACATCCCCGTCCCGCACCGTCTGGCCGAGCGCGGCTGGTGACCGACCTCCGCGCGTCGCAGCCGTCCGTCGTCGTGCCGACGACGGACGGCTGAGCCGTCGTGGCCGAGGCCGCCGGAGCGCCGTCGTCCCTGGGCCCCGACTGGGTGCTCGGGGACGACGGCCTGTACTTCCGCCGCGGCGCGCGCGTGCTGCTCCTCGACGACGCCGACCGGATCCTCCTCGCACGCGGGCACGACGTCGACCAGCCCGAGCGCTCGTGGTGGTTCACGATCGGCGGGGGAGTCGACCCGGGCGAGAGCGACGTCGACGCCGCGCTGCGCGAGGTCCGCGAGGAGACGGGCCTGCGTCTGGACCCGGGCGCGCTCGTCGGCCCGGTGTACACGCGCAGCGCGATCTTCGACTTCTACCGGCAGCACTGCCGCCAGGACGAGGTGCTGTTCCTCGCGCGGGTCACCGGGGCCGACCGCGACGGCGGGCTGAGCCGCGACGGGTGGACCGACGTCGAGCTCGACGTCGTCGACGAGATGCGCTGGTGGGCGCTCGACGACCTGCGCGGCGTCCAGATCGAGGTCTTCCCCGAGGGGCTGCCCGACCTCGTCGCACCGCTGCTGCGCGGGTGGGACGGCGTGACGCGGCACCTCGGCACGGCGCGCGCGGACTGACCGGCTACGCCCGGCGGGCGATCACCCGCCACACGATCCCGCCGACGAGCATTCCCGCGCCCAGCAGCCCGCCGCCGATCGCGACGAACCACAGCACGATCGTGCCGCCGAGCGTCGCGAAGAACGTGCCGAAGCGCCAGCCCTCGGTGACGACGAACGTCGTGCCCGCGGGCGCTGCGCCCTGCGCGACGGTCACCGTGCACGTCCCGGACGCCGGCGGCGTCGCCTCGGCCACCGTCGTCGCCTGGGAGGAGCCCAGGCCGGAGCTGCCGGACACCGACGGGGCGCTCACCGTGAGGTCGCCGTCGGCGCAGGTCACGGTCACGTCCTCGACGTCGAGGCCCGCGCCGTCCGAGGACCCCGCGCGGCCCACCGCCCAGATGCTGTACGGCTGGCCGCCCGTGACCTCGAGCTCCGCCTCGCCCGGCACGTCGCCCGACGCGAGCGCCGCCGACCCGGGCCGGCCCGCGCCGTCGATCACGCCGGTCGGCAGCGCCCGGACGAACGTCGTGACGCCGAGGACCCCCGCCACGAGCGCGAGCACGAGCACGACGGCGCCGACCACGATCATCGTCGTGGCGCCGCGCGTGCTGCGCGGGGGCCGCGGCGCCGCCCCGGGGTACGGCGCCGGACCGGGCGCGGGATAGGGCTGGCCAGGGGCGGGCGGGTAGGTCACGACGGCGAGGCTAGCAACCGTGGGCGCGGCCGGAGGCCCGCCGCGGGACGGGCGGCGGGGCCGCCGACGTATCATTCCCCTTCGTGACGATCACGATCGGTGTCCTGGCCCTCCAGGGCGACGTGCGCGAGCACCGCGCCGCGCTCGAGGCCGCGGGCGCCCGCACGGTCGGCGTCCGCCGCCCCGAGGAGCTCGCCGGGGTCGACGGGCTCGTGCTCCCGGGCGGCGAGTCGACGACCATCGACAAGCTCCTGCGCATCTTCGAGCTCGACGAGCCGCTGCGCGCGCGCATCGCCGAGGGCCTGCCGGTCTACGGCTCGTGCGCCGGCATGATCCTGCTCGCCGACCGCATCCTGGGCGGCACCGCCGACCAGCGCACCATCGGCGGGCTCGACGTGACGGTCCGCCGCAACGCGTTCGGCCGCCAGGTCGACTCGTTCGAGACCGACCTCGCGTTCGCGGGTCTGGCGCCGGCGGACGACGGGCGCGACGGCGCACCGAGACCGGGCCAGGACGGGGACGCGGTGCACGCCGTGTTCATCCGGGCGCCCTGGGTCGAGGAGACCGGGCCCGGGGTCGAGGTGCTCGCCCGGATCCCCGAGCACGGCGCACCCGGCATCCCCGCGGCCGCCGCCGGTAGGATCGTCGCAGTCCAGCAGGGATCGCTGCTCGCCACCTCGTTCCACCCGGAGATCTCCGGGGACGCGCGCGTGCACGAGCTGTTCGTCAGAATCGCGAAGGGGTAGGAACGCATGTCAGGGCACTCCAAGTGGGCCACGACCAAGCACAAGAAGGCGGCCATCGACGCCAAGCGCGGCAAGCTCTTCGCGAAGCTCATCAAGAACATCGAGGTCGCGGCGCGCACGGGCGGCGGTGACCCCGCGGGCAACCCGACGCTGTTCGACGCCATCCAGAAGGCGAAGAAGTCGTCGGTCCCCAACGACAACATCGACCGCGCCGTCAAGCGCGGCTCGGGCACCGGCGCCGACGCCGTCGACTACCAGACGATCATGTACGAGGGCTACGGCCCCAACGGCATCGCCGTCCTGGTCGAGTGCCTCACCGACAACAAGAACCGTGCGGCCTCCGAGGTCCGCCTCGCGTTCAGCCGCAACGGCGGCAACCTCGCCGACCCGGGCTCCGTGTCCTACCTCTTCGCGCGCAAGGGCCTCGTCGTCGTGCCGAAGGCGGAGGGCGTGACCGAGGACGACGTCATGCTCGCCGCGCTCGAGGCGGGGGCCGAGGAGGTCACCGACTCCGGCGACGTCATCGAGGTGCTGTCCGAGGCGAGCGACCTCGTCGCCGTGCGCAGCGCGATCCAGGAGGCGGGGATCGAGTACGACTCCGCCGACTCGATCTGGCACCCGTCGATGGAGGTCGAGGTCGACGCCGAGGGCGCGCGCAAGATCCTGCGCCTCATCGACGCGCTCGAGGACAGCGACGACGTGCAGAACGTCTACGCCAACTTCGACGCGTCGGACGAGGTCATGGCGGAGCTCGATAACGACGACTGATCCGGCGGAGCTCGCGTCCTGATGGTCGGGTCGCGGCGCGGCCGGGAGGTCGGTGCGCGGTCTACCATCCGCGGCGCTCGTGCCTCGCGCCGCTCCCGCCAGGCCCGCCACGACCGCGCACCGACCTCCCGGCCCCACCGCTGGCTGGTCCGTCGCCGGACCGCGTGGCACGGCCGGTCCGTGCCGTTCACGTGAAAGGGTCGAGGGGTGCGCGTTCTCGGAGTGGATCCTGGGCTGACCCGGTGCGGTGTCGGGGTGGTGGACTCCGCGCGGGGGCGGCGGGCCGAGCTCGTCGCGGTCGGGGTGATCCGGACGGACCCGGAGCTGAGCGTGGACCTGCGGCTGCTGCGGATCGCGGAGCGGCTGGACGCGTGGTTCGACGAGCACGTGCCCGACGTCGTGGCGGTCGAGCGCGTGTTCGCGCAGCACAACGTCGGGACGGTCATGGGCACCGCGCAGGCCGCGGGCATCGCGATGGTCGGGGCCGCGAAGCGGGGCGTCCCCGTCGCGCTGCACACGCCGTCGGAGGTCAAGGCCGCGGTCACGGGGAGCGGACGCGCCGGCAAGGAGCAGGTCCAGCGCATGGTCGCGGGGATCCTCGGCCTCGCGGAGCCGCCGAAGCCCGCGGACGCGGCCGACGCGCTCGCGCTCGCGATCTGCCACCTCTGGCGCCCCGCGGGCGCCCTGCAGGGCGGCGAGCGGCACGAGCTCACGGCCGCGCAGCGCGCCTGGGCGGCGGCCGAGCACGCGGCGAAGGGACGGCGCGCGCCGCGCTAGCGGCGCCGGTTCCGCCGGTCGTGCCGGTGGGCGGTGCCGGCGTTCCGTGTCGGTCGGTCGGCGGGTGGGCGGCCCTTGCTAGAGTGACCGCGGTCGTACGGGTGTTCGACGCGCCCCTCGGCGCGCGGCCCGACGGCGGTCCTCGGGCCGGCGGACCATCGGACCAGGTCGGTGCTGCCGGCCGGGAGAGGAGCCTGCGTGATCGCGTCCCTGAGCGGTGTCGTGGCGAGCGTCCAGCTCGACCGCGCCGTGCTCGAGGTCGGAGGAGTGGGCTACCTCGTCCACGCCACGCCCGCCACGCTCGCCGGCCTGCGCGTAGGCGAGACGGCGCGCCTCGCGACGAGCCTCGTCGTGCGCGAGGACTCGTTCACGCTCTACGGCTTCGCCGACGACGACGAGCGCGCCGTCTTCGAGATCGTCCAGACCGTGAGCGGCGTCGGACCGCGCCTCGCGCTCGCGATGCTCGCCGTGCACACGCCCGACGGCCTGCGCCGTGCGGTCGCGGGCGCCGACATCGCCGCGCTCGTGCGCGTCCCGGGCATCGGCAACAAGGGCGCGCAGCGGATCGCGCTCGAGCTCGGCGACAAGCTCGGCCCGCCCACGGGTGCCGACGCTCCCGAGGCGGGATCGACCGCCTCGGCGTCGGCGCCGCGTCCGGAGGACCGACGCGACCAGGTGGTCGAGGCGCTCGTCGGGCTCGGCTGGAACCTCAAGGCCGCGGACGACGCGGTGTCCACCGTGCTCGCCGAGGCGGGCGTCGACGTCGTCGAGGCACCCGACGTGGCGGGCGCGCTGCGTGCCGCGCTGCGGGTGCTCGGCGGGCCGAGGAGCTGACGATGGCGACCTTCGACCAGGTGGGACTCGACGACCTCGGCGGGGACGGCACGTTCTCGTCCGAGCGCATCGTCGCGGCGGGCGCGGACGACCTCGAGCGCGCGGCCGAGGCCGCGCTCCGGCCACGACGGCTGGAGGAGTTCGTCGGCCAGGCCGTCGTGCGCGACCAGCTGTCGCTCGTGCTCCAGGCCGCGCTCGCGCGGGGGAGCGCACCCGACCACGTCCTCCTGTCGGGGCCACCCGGGCTCGGCAAGACGACGCTCGCCATGATCATCGCCGCGGAGCTCGGCACGTCGCTGCGCGTGACGTCGGGGCCCGCGATCCAGCACGCCGGCGACCTCGCGGCGGTGCTGTCCTCGCTCGAGGAGGGCGAGGTCCTGTTCATCGACGAGATCCACCGGCTCGCGCGACCGGCCGAGGAGCTCCTCTACATGGCGATGGAGGACTTCCGCGTCGACGTCGTCGTGGGCAAGGGGGCCGGGGCGAGCGCCATCCCGCTCTCGCTGCCGCCGTTCACGGCGGTCGGCGCGACGACGCGCGCCGGGCTCCTGCCCGCGCCGCTGCGCGACCGGTTCGGCTTCACCGGGCACCTGGACTTCTACTCGGGCGACGAGCTCGAGCGCGTGCTGACGCGCTCGGCCGGCCTGCTGGGCGTCGCGCTCGACCCCCAGGCCGCCCGCGAGATCGCGGGGCGCTCGCGGGGGACGCCCCGCATCGCGAACCGCCTGCTGCGGCGCGTGCGCGACTGGGCGCAGGTGCGCGGCGACGGGACCATGGACCTCGCGGCCGCGCGCGCGGCCCTCGAGGTCTACGAGGTGGACCCGATCGGCCTCGACCGGCTCGACCGCGCGGTGCTCACCGCGCTGTGCACGCGCTTCAACGGCGGTCCCGTCGGCCTGACGACGCTCGCGGTGACGGTGGGCGAGGAGGCGGAGACGGTCGAGACCGTCGCCGAGCCGTACCTCGTGCGCGAGGGGCTGATCGGGCGGACGCCGCGGGGCCGCGTCGCGACCCCGGCCGCCTGGGCGCACCTCGGGCTCACCCCGCCGCGCGAGGGCGGCACGCTCTTCGACGCCTGAGGCGACGCCGGCGGTCATGGGCCTGGGAGGGCGTCCCGTGACGGCGGTCACAGGCGCTCCGCGGGTGGTCCTAGAATGGTCGGACCCGGGCGGGCGGAACTCCGCGGCGAGACGGCTCGTTGGTGAACCGTGCGCGCACGCCTAGACTGCGCGCAGATCCCGCACAGAACAGGACACGAGACTCCGTCATGGATATCAGCTTCATCCTCATCCTCGCCCTCGCGGCGGGTGCGATGTTCCTCATGACCAGCCGCACCCGCAAGCAGCAGCGCGAGGCCCAGAACTTCCGGGCGACCCTCGCCCCCGGGCAGGAGGTGATGACGGGCTCGGGCATGTTCGGCACGGTCGTCGACGTCGACGACGAGGCCGACGTCATCACCATCGAGTCGACGCCGGGCAACCAGTCCCGGTGGCTGCGCGCCGCGATCGCCAAGCTCGTCGAGCCCCCGGTCGAGGAGACCGAGGAGACGACGGCGGACGACGCGGCCGAGGACGCGGCCGAGTACGGCACCGCCGGTGCCGACGCCGGGACCACCACGAAGGGCGACGTCGACGACCTCGTCGTGCCCGACGACCTCTCCGGTCTGACCGACGACCGGTCGGAGAAGGACCGCGGACGCCGGGACGACGGCACCGACATCAAGTGACCCTATGCCGGTCGCTGCCGCGACCGGCCTGACGCGGTGGGCCGCGAGGCCCACCGCACACGCACGAGAAGAGACGGACAGTTGGCCACCAGCAGCACACGAGCGAGGCCCGTACGGACCCTCGTCACCCTGGGAATCCTCATCGTCGTCCTCTTCGGGTCCCTCTTCGCGGGCACGAAGCTCGACCCGAAGACCGAGGACAACCCGGGCGGGGCGAGCCTCACCCCGGGCCTCGCGCTCGATCTCGAGGGTGGCACGCAGATCATCCTGGAGCCCGTCACCACCGACGGCTCGCAGCCGACGGCCGAGGACATCAACCAGGCGATCAACGTCATCCGCCAGCGCATCGACGCGCAGGGTGTCTCCGAGGCCGAGATCACGAGCCAGGGCCGCAACAACATCGTCGTCGGCATCCCGGGGCAGCCGTCCCAGGAGACCATCGACCTCGTCAGCACCTCGGCCCAGATGCGCTTCCGCCCCGTGCTCTCCGTGGGCATGCCGACGGCGACGCCCGCCGACGAGTCCACCGACCCGGCCGCGGGCGACGACGCCGCGGCCGAGGACGCCCCGGACGCGACGGAGTCCGCGGACGCCGCCACCGACGGCGCGACGGACCCGGCGGCCGAGGACGGCACCGACCCGGCGGCCGACGCAGCGACGGACGCCCCGGCGGACGACGCCACGACGGACCCGGCGCCGGAGACGACCCGCCCGGAGAACCCGAGCGACCTCGCGCAGATCACGCCGGAGCTGCAGGCGCAGTTCGACGCGCTCGACTGCACGCTCCCCGAGAACCTCGTGGGCGGCGACAGCGGCCCGACCGACAGCGCGTTCGTCTCGTGCGCCGACGACGGCACGGCCAAGTACATCCTCGGCCCGGTCGAGATCGAGGGCACCGACATCTCGAACGCGAGCTCCGGCCTGCGCGTCGGGCAGAACGGCGTCGTCACCAACGAGTGGGTCGTCAACATCGAGTTCGACTCCGAGGGCACCAAGGCCTTCCGTGACGTCACGACGCGTCTCACGACGCTCCCGTCGCCGCAGAACCAGTTCGCGATGGTCCTCGACGGCCTCGTCATCTCGGCACCCGTCTCGCAGGTCGCGATCCCCGACGGCAAGGCCGAGATCTCGGGCAGCTTCACGCGCGACAGCGCGGCGACGCTCGCGAACCAGCTCAACTTCGGCTCGCTTCCCCTGACGTTCGAGGTGCAGAGCCAGGAGCAGATCTCCGCGACGCTCGGCTCCGAGCAGCTCGAGAAGGGTCTGCTCGCGGGCGCGATCGGCCTGCTGCTGGTCGTCATCTACTCGCTCTTCCAGTACCGCGTGCTCGGCCTGGTCACCGTCGCGTCGCTCGGCATCGCGGCCGTCGTGACGTTCGGCGTGATCTCGGTGCTCTCGTGGACGATCGGGTACCGCCTGTCTCTCGCCGGCGTCGCGGGGCTCATCGTCGCGATCGGTATCACCGCGGACTCGTTCATCGTGTACTTCGAACGCATCCGCGACGAGCTGCGCGACGGCCGGACGCTGAACTCCGCCGTGGAGAAGGGCTGGCAGCGTGCCCGCCGCACGATCCTCGCCTCGGACGCGGTGAACTTCGTCGCCGCGGTGGTCCTGTACTACCTGGCGGTCGGCGGCGTGCGCGGCTTCGCGTTCACGCTGGGCCTGACCACCCTGGTCGACCTGATCGTGGTGTTCCTCTTCACGCACCCGCTCATGCAGCTCCTCGCCCGGACCAAGTTCTTCGCGAACGGCCACCCGGCGTCGGGTCTCGACCCGCGGCGCCTCGGGGTGCGCGGCACGCGGTACGCAGGTCGCGGCCGCGTCGTCGGGGCGACCTCGACGGCACCCGCGGACGGCGGCGACGTCGTCGAGGACGCGCCGGTGCAGGACGCCCCGGCGCGCGAGCGCACGGCGCCCGTCCGGGAGACGGTCGGTGCCGGCGTCGGCCGGTCCGACGGCCCGCGCATGACCATCGCCGAGCGCCGTGCCGCCGAGCGGCGGGCCGCCGCCTCCGCGGACGGCGACGAGGGGTCCCCGGCCGCTGACGCGGCGGGCGACGAGAACGAGGAGAAGCACTGATGGCCAGCGGTTTCGCCCAGTGGGGCAACGACCTGTACACGGGCCGCCGGTCCTACGCCATCGTCGCCAAGCGGCGCGCCTACTTCGTGGTGGCGCTCGTCCTGGTCGTCCTGTCCCTCGGCATCATCGGGGTCCGGATCGCCGGTGACGGGCTCAACCTCGGCATCGAGTTCCGCGGCGGGTCGGAGTTCACCGTCTCGGGCGTCTCGGACACCTCGCAGCAGCCGGCGCTCGACGCCGTCGCGGCGGTCGCCCCCGAGGAGGTGCCGCGCGTCACCTCGGTGGGCTCCAGCACCGTGCGGGTGCAGACGGCGGAGCTCAGCAACGCGCAGGTCGAGCAGGTCGCCGTCGAGCTCGCGAGCGCGTACGACGTGTCCGAGGGGGAGGTGACGAGCTCGTACATCGGCCCCACCTGGGGCAAGGACGTCTCCCAGAAGGCGATCGTCGGCCTCGTCGTCTTCCTGCTCCTCGTGAGCCTGGTCATGACGATCTACTTCCGGAACTGGCGCATGGCGCTCGCCGCGGTCATCGCGCTGTTCCACGACCTCATCGTCACGGTGGGCATCTACGCGGCGATCGGCTGGGAGATCACGCCGGCGACGGTGATCGGCCTCCTGACGATCCTCGCGTACTCGATCTACGACACGGTCGTGGTCTTCGACAAGGTCCGCGAGAACACCGCGGGCGTCCTCGACCAGACGCGCAGCACCTACGCCGAGCGGGCCAACCTCGCGATCAACCAGACGCTCGTGCGCTCGATCAACACGTCCGTCGTCGCGCTGCTCCCCGTCGCGGGCATCCTCTTCATCGGGGCGTTCCTGCTGGGCGCGGGCACGCTGCGCGACATCGCGCTCGCGCTCTTCGTCGGCATGGCCGTCGGCGCGTACTCGTCGGTGTACCTCGCGACGCCGCTCGAGGTCGCGCTGCGCGAGCGCGAGAAGCCGATCCAGGAGCACACGGCCAAGGTCCTCGCGCTGCGCGCGGAGCGGGCCGAGGTCGCGGGCGACGAGGAGGACGCCGCGCTCGCGGCGGCCGGCGTCGGGGCGGGGCACCGCCAGCTCCAGCCGGGCGCGCACCAGGGCAACAAGGCGCAGCCGCGCCGCCGTCGTCCCCGATGACGGCACCCGGTCACGTGCCGGCCGGCGAGGCGGGCGGCCTGCGCGCCGTCCACCTCGCCGGGCTCGGCCCGGAGCGCGCCTCGCGCGTGCTCGAGCTCGTCCGTGCCGTCCCGGACTACCCGGGACCAGGGATCGTCTTCCGGGACATCACCGGCCTGCTGGCGGACGGCGACGCCTTCGGCCACGTGGTCGAGGCGCTCGGCGACGTCGCGCGCGCCGCGGGCGGGGTCGACCTCGTCGCGGGCATGGAGGCGCGGGGCTTCCTCATCGGGGCGCCGCTCGCGACGCACCTCGGCGTCGGGTTCGTGCCGCTGCGCAAGGCGGGCAAGCTCCCGCCGCCCACGGACACCGTCACGTACGACCTCGAGTACGGCACCGCGACCATCGAGCTCCGGTCGGGAACACTGCCCCCGGGTGCGCGTGTTCTCGTGGTGGACGACGTGCTCGCGACCGGGGGCACGGCGGCCGCGGGCGCCGAGCTCGTCGAGCGCGGGGGAGGCGTCGTGGTGGGCCTGGCGTTCCTCCTCGAGCTCGAGGGTCTGGGCGGCCGTGAGCGGCTCGCGGGCCGCGAGGTGGCCACGCTGGTCCACGTCGAGTCGTAGGATTGCCACTCCGGTCGTCTCGGCTGGTCGCCGGCATCGTGCCGGTGGCGGCCGCCCTGCGGAAGGAGGCGCGCATGAGCGAGAACACCCGGACGTCGCGCGCTCCTGAGCGCGCGGGCGCCCCGACCTCCGGCACCGGCGGCTCGGGCGGGCGCGGTGTGCGCTCGCGCCTGGTCCGCTTCGGCGCGCGCCCCAACGCGGGCAGCCCGGCGCTCGAGCCGGTGCTCCAGGCCGTCCGCACCAACCACCCGCGCACGGACCTGAGCGTCATCGAGCGCGCGTACGAGACCGCCGAGCGCGCCCACCGCGGCCAGCTGCGCAAGAGCGGCGACCCGTACATCACGCACCCCGTCGCGGTCGCGACGATCCTCGCCGAGCTCGGGTTCGACGGGTCGACGCTCGCCGCCGCGCTGCTGCACGACACGGTCGAGGACACCGACTACTCGCTCGCGCAGCTCACCGAGGAGTACGGCGAGGAGATCGCCATGCTCGTCGACGGCGTGACCAAGCTCGACAAGGTCACCTACGGCGACGCGGCGCAGGCCGAGACGGTGCGCAAGATGGTCGTCGCCATGGCACGGGACATCCGCGTGCTCGTCATCAAGCTCGCCGACCGCCTGCACAACGCGCGCACCTGGAAGTACGTGTCGTCGTCGTCGGCGGGTCGCAAGGCGCGCGAGACCCTCGAGATCTACGCGCCGCTCGCCCACCGCCTCGGCATGAACACGATCAAGTGGGAGCTCGAGGACCTGTCGTTCCAGGCCCTGTACCCCAAGGTGTACGACGAGATCGTCCACCTCGTCGCCGAGCGCGCGCCGGCGCGCGAGGAGTACCTGGCCGTCGTGCGCGAGCAGGTCACGGCCGACCTGCGCAGCGCGAAGATCAAGGCCACCGTCACCGGCCGGCCGAAGCACTACTACTCGATCTACCAGAAGATGATCGTGCGCGGCCACGACTTCGCGGAGATCTATGACCTCGTCGGCGCGCGCGTCCTGGTGGACAGCGTCCGGGACTGCTACGCGGCGCTCGGTGCGCTGCACGCGCGGTGGAACCCCGTGCCGGGGCGGTTCAAGGACTACATCGCGATGCCGAAGTTCAACATGTACCAGTCGCTGCACACGACGGTCATCGGGCCGGGCGGGAAGCCGGTCGAGATCCAGATCCGCACGCACGAGATGCACCGGCGCGCGGAGTACGGCGTCGCGGCGCACTGGAAGTACAAGGAGACCGCGAAGTCGGGCGGCAAGACGGCGAAGGACGACGCCGCGGCCAACGACATGCGGTGGCTGCGCCAGCTCGTGGACTGGCAGCGCGAGACGGCCGACCCGGCCGAGTTCCTCGACTCGCTGCGCTTCGAGATCGGCGGCGCGGAGGTCTACGTCTTCACCCCCAAGGGCGACGTCATGGCGCTGCCGGCGGGCTCGACGCCGGTCGACTTCGCCTACGCGGTGCACACCGAGGTCGGGCACCGGACGATGGGCGCGCGCGTCAACGGGCGGCTCGTCCCGCTCGACTCGACGCTCGAGAACGGCGACTCGGTCGACGTCCTCACCTCGAAGTCCGAGAACGCGGGTCCGAGCCGTGACTGGCTCGCGTTCGTCAAGAGCCCGCGGGCGCGCAACAAGATCCGGCAGTGGTTCTCCAAGGAGCGCCGCGAGGAGGCCGTCGAGCACGGCAAGGACGCGATCGCCAAGGCGATGCGCAAGCAGAACCTGCCGATCCAGCGCCTGCTGTCGCACGAGTCGCTGGTCGCGCTCGCCAACGAGCTCCGCTTCGCGGACGTCACCGCGCTGTACGCGGCGATCGGCGAGGGCCAGGTGTCGGCGGCGAACGTCGTCTCCAAGCTCGTCCAGGCGATGGGCGGCGAGGAGGGCACGGTCGAGGACGTCGCCGAGACCGCGCGCCCCGGGAACACCGCGCGCCGCGTGCGCACGGGCGACCCGGGCGTCATGGTCAAGGGCGTCGACGACATCTGGGTCAAGCTCGCGAAGTGCTGCACCCCGGTCCCGGGCGACGAGATCATCGGGTTCGTCACGCGCGGGCAGGGCGTGAGCGTGCACCGCGCGGACTGCGCGAACGTCGTCGGGCTGCGAAACCAGCCCGAGCGGATCGTCGACGTCTCGTGGACCACGGGCAGCAACGCCATGTTCCTCGTGCAGATCCAGGTCGAGGCGCTCGACCGCGCGCGCCTGCTCTCCGACGTGACGCGCGTCCTGTCGGACAACCACGTGAACATCCTCTCGGCGACCGTCTCGACCTCGAACGACCGCGTGGCGATGTCGCGCTTCGTCTTCGAGATGGCGGAGCCCGCGCACCTCGCGCAGGTCCTCAGCGCGGTCCGCAAGGTCGACGGCGTGTTCGACGTCTACCGCATCACGGGGACGAAGGCCGCAGAGACGGCGCAGCTCCCCGCCTGAGCCCGCGGGCGGCACGCTGACCGAGGCCACCACGCCGCGCAGGGCGGCAGGCCCGGTGGCAGCATCGGCACATGGACCTGCCCGTTATGCCTCCCGTGCTGCCCATGCTCGCGAAGTCCGTGCCCGCCGTGCCCGAGCCGGACGCCGTCGACGGCGGGTACGTGTACGAGCCGAAGTGGGACGGCTTCCGCGCGATCGTGTACCGCGACGGCGACGAGGTGCGGCTCGACAGCAGGAACGCGCGGCCCATGGACCGCTACTTCCCCGAGGTCGTCGAAGCGGTGCGGACGGCTCTGCCGCCCCGGTGCGTGGTCGACGGCGAGATCGTCGTCGCGCGCGACGGTCGCCTCGAGTTCGAGGTGCTCCAGCAGCGCATCCACCCGGCGGCGTCGCGCGTGCGCCTGCTCGCGGAGCAGACCCCCGCGGCCCTCGTCGTGTTCGACGTGCTCGCGCTGGGGGACGAGGACCTCACGCGCGCGCCGCTCGCGCGGCGGCAGGAGGTGCTCGACTCCCTGGGCCTCGACGGCCCGGCCGTGCACGCCACGCCCCGCACGCGCGACGTCGCCGTGGCGCGGGAGTGGTTCGACACGTTCGAGGGGGCGGGCCTGGACGGCGTCGTCGCCAAGCCGCTCGACGGCACGTACCAGCCGAACAAGCGCGCGATGCTCAAGATCAAGCACGGTCGCGAGGCGGACGTCGTGCTCGCGGGGTACCGCCTGCACAAGACGTCGACCCCCGCGAAGCCGCTGCTCGGCTCGCTCCTGCTGGGCCTGTACGACGACGCGGGCCAGCTCCAGTTCGTCGGCGTCGCCGCGTCGTTCCCGACGGCGCGGCGCGCCGCGCTGGTCGAGGAGCTCGCGCCGCTCGTCGTCGAGCCGGGCACGCCGGACGCGGACGCGCACCCGTGGTCCGGGTGGGAGAACCCCGCCGGGGAGCGGATGCCGGGTGCGGTGTCGCGCTGGAGCTCGGGCAAGGACCTGTCGTTCACGCCGCTGCGCCCTGAGCGCGTGCTCGAGGTCGCCTACGACCACATGGAGGGCTCCCGGTTCCGGCACACCGCGCAGTTCCGGCGCTGGCGCGACGACCGGGACCCGGGGTCGTGCACCTACGAGCAGCTCGAGGAGCCGGTGCGCTACGACCTCACGGGCATCCTGCCCGGGGCGCCGGGCGTCGGCTGACGCGGCGAGCGCCCCGGGGGCGCGCCACGTCAGTCCCGGGCGCGGTCCCGGTCCTTGCTCGGCTGGACGCGCTTGGGCTCGCCGGGCATCTTCGGGTACTCGGGCGGGTAGGGGAGGTCCCCGAGCCCGTGCTCGGCCTCGTCGCGCCGGGACAGCTCCAGGGCGGGCTCGAGCGACGCGCCCGGGTCCTCCCGGTCGGCGCGCAGGGGTGCGAAGAGGTCGCCCACCGCGGCGAGGCGCGCGGGCATCGACAGCACGTCGAAGTCGTCCGGGTGGACGTCGCCGAGCTCCTCCCAGCGCAGCGGAGCGGACACCGTCGCGCGCTGGTTGGAACGGATCGAGTAGGCCGAGGCGATCGTGCGGTCGCGCGCCATCTGGTTGTAGTCGACGAAGATCTTGGCGCCGCGCTCCTCCTTCCACCACTTCGTGGTGACCTGGTCCGGCAGGCGGCGCTCGAGCTCACGACCGATCGCGATCGTCGCGCGGCGCGCGGCCACGAAGTCCCACTCGGGCGCGACCGGGACGAACACGTGGATCCCGCGGCCGCCCGACGTCTTGGGGTAGCCGGGGAGGCCGAGCTCGTCGAGGATCTCGCGCAGGTGCGGTGCGACGCGCACGGCGTCGTCGAAGTCGGTGCCCGGCTGCGGGTCGAGGTCGATGCGGAGCTGGTCCACCGCCTCGACGTCCCCGCCGCGCACGGGCCACGGGTGGAACGTCAGCGTGCCGAGGTTGGCCGCCCAGGCGACGACGGCGAGCTCCGTGGGGCACACCTCGTCGGCCGTGCGCCCGCTCGGGAACGCGATGCGCGCGGTCTGCACCCACTCCGGTGCGCCCTTCGGGATGCGCTTCTGGTAGAACGCGTCGCCGGTGTTGTCCGTGCGCGTGCTCATGCGCGCGCCCTCGAACACGCCCTTGGGCCAGCGCTCGAGCGTCGTCGGGCGGTCGACCAGGGCGCCGAGGATGCCGTCGCCCACGTCGAGGAAGTACTGCACGACGTCGAGCTTGGTGAGCCCGCGCGCGGGGAAGACGACGCGGTCCGGGCTCGTGACGCGCACGGTCCGTCCTCGGACGTCGAGCTCCACGGGAGGAGTCGTGGCTGCGGCCATGCCGACCAACCTAGACCGGGTCGTCGGTCCCGGCGAGCAGGAGCGCGAGGGTGCGCCGCGCCTGCGCCCGGCCGGCCCACCGGTGGCGCAGCTCGAGCGACCGCGCCGCCGCACGGGCATCGAGCCCGCACACCGCCTCCAGCCGGCGCAGGGTGCTCAGCGCCGTCTGCACCGGCTCGCACCGGGTGGCGACGTCGAGCGCGGTCCGCAGCACCGACGTGACGAGCACGCCCGCGACGAGGCTCGTCTCGTCGCGCAGCACGTGCGCCTGCCGCGCGGCCCGGCCCTGCCGCGGCGGTGGGCGGTGACGCCCGGGCGGGTGGACGACGTCGAGCACGCGGGGCGGCGCGGAGCCGCACAGCACCCACGCGGCGGCCGCGCCCGCGAGCACCGTGCCGCGCGGCACCTGGTCGCGGACGGCGAGCGCGCGCAGCGTGGGGGTGACGGGGACGCTCGCCGGAGCGGCGACGTCGCCCCACAGCCGACGCAGGGCACCCGCGCGGACGAGCTCCTGGAAGGCCGCCGGCCCGCCGACCTCCTCCGGGACGACGAGGAGGCCGACCTCCGGTCCCGGCGGCGCGAGCAGGTGCGCGAGCGCGGCGGCGGGGACGTGCCCCGTGGCGCGGGCGGGTACGGCGTGGTCGGGCGCGGTCGTGGCTGCGGGCACGGCCCTACCGTGCCGCACGGCCGTGGGGACGCGGAAGGGCCGGTAGCCTG
>NZ_JBMVFX010000014.1:0-117751 GCF_049538415.1 Cellulosimicrobium sp. AB352
CGGCTCGGTCGCGGAGCCGGGCCCGGCGCCGCTGCCCGCCGACGCGTCGGACGCCGACGTCGACCTCGCGGTGACGCAGGTCCTCGCGGCGGTGACGACGGTCCAGGAGGACCTCACGGCCCGCGCGGCGCGGGCAGAGGGCACCGCGGCGGAGGTCCTGGGCGTGACCGCCGCGATGGCGGCCGACCCCGCCCTGGCGCGCGACGCCGTCGGGCGGGTGCGTGAGCAGCGGGCCACCCCGGCCCGGGCCGTGTGGGACGCGGCGGGGGTCGTCGTCGGGCGGCTCGAGGCGCTGGGCGGCCTCCTCGCCGAGCGGGCGCGCGACGTGCGGGACGTGCGCGACCGGATCGTCGCGACCCTTCTCGGCCTCCCCGTGCCGGGTGTGCCCGACCCGGGTCATCCCTTCGTGCTCGTGGCCGACGACCTCGCGCCCGCGGACACGGCGCAGCTCGACCCCGAGCGCGTGCTCGCGGTCGTCACGCGCGGCGGCGGGCCGACGTCGCACACCGCGATCCTCGCGCGCGCCCTGGGCATCCCGGCCGTCGTCGCGGTCGAGGGCGCGCTCGCGCTGCGCGACGGCGAGACCGTGCTCGTGGACGGCGGCCTCGGCACGGTGGAGCGCGACCCGTCGGACCACGACGTGGCGGCGGTCGTCGCGGCCCGAGGCGCGCGCCGCGCCCGGCGGCGCCTCGACGGTCCCGGGCGGACGGCGGACGGCCGCCGCGTGGAGCTGCTCGCCAACGTCGCGGACGGCGCGGACGCGCGCGCCGCCGCCGAGGCGGGCGCGGAGGGTGTCGGGCTGTTCCGCACCGAGGTCTGCTTCCTCGGCCGGACGGTCGAGCCGACGGTCGACGAGCAGGTCGCGGCCTATCGGGAGGTGCTCGCCGCGTTCCCGGGCCGCAAGGTCGTCGTGCGCACGCTCGACGCGGGCGCCGACAAGCCGCTCCCGTTCGTCACGCCCGACGCCGAGCCGAACCCGGCGCTCGGGGTGCGCGGCCTGCGGACCGCGCGCCGCCACCCCGACGTGCTCGACCGCCAGCTCACGGCCGTCGCGCGCGCGGCGGAGGCGGAGGCGGCGGACGTGTGGGTCATGGCGCCGATGATCGCGACGCCGGACGAGGCGGAGTCGTTCGTCGCGCTGTGCGCGGACCACGGCCTCGCGACGGCGGGCGTGATGATCGAGGTGCCGGCCGCGGCCCTCGGCGCGCGCTGGGTGCTGGCCAGGGCGGCGTTCGCGAGCATCGGCACGAACGACCTCACGCAGTACACGATGGCGGCCGACCGCGAGGTCTCCGACCTCGCGCGCCTGTCCACCGCGTGGCAGCCGACGGTCCTCGCGCTCGTCGGGGCCACGGGCTCGGGCGCGGCGCTCAACGGGCGACCGCTCGGCGTGTGCGGGGAGGCCGCGGCCGACCCGGTGCTCGCCCCGGTGCTCGTCGGGCTCGGCGTGACGTCGTTGTCCATGACGCCGCGCGCGCTCCCGGACGTCGCCGCGGTGCTGGCCGCGACGACGTCGCAGGAGTGCGAGGAGCTCGCGTTCCTCGCGCTGCAGCAGCCCACGCCCGACGCTGCGCGCGCCGCGGTGCGCGCCCGGCTCCCCGTGCTCGACGAGCTGGGTCTGTGACGAGCTCCGTGCCCGGCCCCGCGACGACGGGGCCGGGCACGGCGTCAGGCGACCTCGGTCTGCTCCAGGAAGGCGACGAGCGCGTCGATCGACGCGCTCGCGTCGTCGCCGTCGGCGTCGGTCGAGAGCACGACCTCGTCCCCGGCCGAGACGCCGAGCGTCATGACCCCGAGGATGCTCGCCGCCTCGACGGCGTCGCCGCCGGGCTTGGCGATGCGCACGGGCGCGGGCTGGGCGGCGGCGGTCTTGACGAAGAGCGCGGCCGGGCGGGCATGCAGGCCCTCGGTGATCGCGACGACGACGGCACGGTCCATGGTGTTCCTCCGGCAGACAGGTGGTCTGGACCAGTGCATCCTAGGCGATCCGGCCCGGAAAGGGGAGGGTCGGAAGCCCTCCGCGCGGCGCGGCGTCGTCGGCGCCGGCCGCCCGCTGGTGTGGGCCACAGCGGACGGGTCTAGGGTGACCGGCATGTCAGACGCGACGACGCCGCGAGAGGCCCCCCGGTCACCGGGGGAGCAGCCGCGCATCCACGTCACGCTGTCCACGGCGAGCGTCTACCCGCGCAAGGCCCAGTACGCCTTCGAGGCGGCGGCCGACCTCGGGTACGACGGCGTCGAGGTCATGGTGTGGTCCGACGAGACGACGCAGGACGCCGCGGCGCTGCGCCGGCTCTCCGCCGAGCACGACGTGCCGATCCGCAGCATCCACGCGCCCACGCTCCTCGTGAGCCAGCGCGTGTGGGGACGGTCGCCCGGCCCCAAGCTGCGGCGCAGCGTCGAGCTGGCGCAGGAGGTCGGGGCGAGCACCGTCGTCGTGCACCCGCCGTTCCGCTGGCAGTACCGGTACGCGCGCGAGTTCGAGGATCTCGTCGGCGAGCTCGACGAGACCGAGGGCGTGACGATCGCCGTCGAGAACATGTACCCGTGGCGCAGCCGCAAGCGGGAGATGCAGGCGTACCTCCCCGGCTGGGACCCGTCCGAGCACGGCTACGAGCACGTGACGCTCGACCTGTCGCACGCCGCCGTCGCGCAGCAGGACGCGCTCGCGCTGCTCGACGTGTTCGACGGCCGCCTCGCGCACGTGCACCTCGCGGACGGGTCGTCGTCCATCACGGACGAGCACCTCGTCCCCGGGCGCGGCGACCAGCCGTGCGACCTCGTCCTCGCCGAGCTCGTGCGCCGCGGCTGGGAGGGGGACGTCGTCGTCGAGATCTCGACGCGGCGCGCCCGCACCGCGGCCGAGCGGCGCGAGGACCTCGCCGCCTCGCTGTTCTTCGCGCGCACCTACCTCACGCCCGGGCCGCACCCCGGGTACTCGCCGCCGCCCGGACCTCCGCACCGCCACGTCGACGCGTGGGGCGAGGCGGAGGCGCGCGAGATCGCCGCGGCGGAGGACGCCGCGGGCAGCGCCGGCACCGGCTGACGGCGGAGCGTCAGAACCGGAGCGAGCCGAGAATCCCGCGCAGCGTCTCGAGCCCCGCGTCGTCACCGGGCAGCGAGATCATCAGCATGAGGTTCTCTCCGCCGTCCGCGCCGTGGACCCGGACGTCCGCGCTGAGCGCCGACATCCCGTCGTCCGCCCAGAACGGCCCCTGGGACAGGAGCAGCTCGGCGAAGTCGGCGCCCGGGACCTCGATCCGCTGCCCGTGCCACCCCTCGCCGGAGTAGTCGAACGCGCGCGCCCCGGAGCCGCCTCGCTGGACGAACATGTTCCAGTGCACGTCGGGGGACGTGCCGTCCTGGATGGGCCCGGGGTTCGTGGCGAACGGGCCCGTCCACTCCACGCCGGGACCGTAGTTGCCCTCGACGTCGGCGACGGTCCAGCCCGGCGGCACGGCGTAGGAGAGGGTGCCCGTCGTGGCCGTCTGCCACCCGGCGGGCGTGCCCGTGGTGAGCGGGCCGATCTCCGGGTACGTGTACGTCGGGCTGAACCACTCCGGCGCGCCCTCGGCCTCGAACCACAGGTTGCCGAGGAAGTTGCGGGCGAGCTCGTCGCCCACGGCGTCGTCCGTGAAGTCGAGGCGGATCGTCCAGCCCGTTCCCCCGTTCCGGACCCGGGCCTCCCAGCGGGCGAGGTCCGGGTCGTCGGACGGGCCCCGCGTCACCACGACGAAGTCCGAGCCGGGGACCTCGACCGTCCAGGCCCCGGAGTCCCGGGCCGGCACGACCCACGACGCCGCCCCGGGGTCGACGTCGATGCTCACCGTGGCGCCGGAGTCGACCATGGGCGGCGGGACCGCGTCCGCGGGGATCTCCGAACCCGGGGGGGCCCAGTGCTCCGGGCCCTTCCAGCGGACCGACGCGGGCTCGCCGAACGCCTCGCCCTCGACCTCCCACCCCCCGGGGGGCAGCGTGTACGTGAGCCCGCCCTGCACGGTGTAGTCCCCGTGGTGCGTGCCGACGACGCCGTGCTCGACACCCGGCAGCGCCGGAAGCTCGCCGTCGCCCACCGGCAGGTAGCGTGCGGGCTCCTGCGGCGGCGCCGCGGGAGCGGGGGCCGGTCCCTCCGACGCCGGTGCGGTGGTCCGCGCGGGGGCCGCCGCGAGGGCGGGCGCCGGCGCCGACCCGCGGGACAGGGCCCCGGGGAGGAGCGCCGCGACCGCGACCAGCGCCGCCACGGCGACGGCCGACCCGCTCGCGGCGACCACGCGCCGTCGTGCCCGCACGCGCCGGACCGCGCGGTGCGCCAGAGCGTCCGGGTCCAGCGTGGGCGGCACCTCGACGGCGGTCTGCGCGGCGCGCACCCGCTCCACGAGGTCCTCGTCGTCCGGGGTCCTGCGTTCCGGCGTCGTGCTCATCGCTCGGTCTCCGTCCCGTGCTCGGGTGCGATCAGGGTGCGCAGGCGGGCCAGGGCCCGGGACCCGGTCGACTTCACGGTGCCGACCGCGATCCCGAGCTCCGCGGCGGTCTCGGCCTCGGACCGGTCGAGGACGTAGCGCAGCAGGACGACCCGCCGCTGCTTGACGGGGAGGGCGAGCAGGGCCCGCACGACCCGGTCCCGGTCCTCGATCCCGGACGAGTCGCCCGTCGCCGGGACGTCGAGACCCACGAGGGTGTCGTGCTCCACGGAGACCTCCCTCCGGGTGCGCCGCCACGAGTCGATGCGAGCCGTCACCACGACGCGCCGCGCGTAGGCGAACGGCTGCCCGTCGCCCACGCGCGTCCACGCGCGGAACGTGCGCTCGAGCGCGAGCTGCACCAGGTCGTGCGCCCGGTGGGCGTCCCCGCACAGCAGGTACGCGTACCGGTACAGGTCGGCGGAGCTCGTCCGGGCGAACTCGGTGAAGCGCTCCTCGGCGGTCAGGCCGACGCGCACGACCTGCACCTCGGGCGCGCCGCCCCACCGCTCGGTCGCGACGTCCGTCATCGCCGACCGCCCCCCTGCTGCGGTCGGCACCTCGGCCGACGTCGGTTCCTCACGACTGCTAGACGCAGCGGAGGGTGCCACGGGTTCCACCTTTCTCCGGGAGCTCGCAGGGATCGCCCAGGATGCCACCGTCGACGCCCGGGGCGGTCGCGCGCCCGGTCTGCCCGCGCGGCCGGCCGGCTGACGTAGGCTCGGCGGTCGTGGCTCGAGTCAACGGTCTTCTCGCCGACACGACCCCGCTGCGCATCTCCCCGCCGTTCCGCCGCCTGTGGTGGGGGCTCGGGATCTCCAACCTCGGCTCGCAGCTCACGGTCGTCGCCGTCGGCCTGCAGGTGTACGCGCTCACGGGCTCGTCGCTCGCGGTCGGCGTGCTCGGCCTCTGCGCGCTCGTGCCGCTCGTGGTGCTCGGGCTCTACGGCGGCGCGCTCGTCGACGCGTACGACCGCCGCAAGGTCGCGCTCGCGGCCTCGACGGCGCTGTGGGTGGTCACCGCGCTCATCGCCGTCCAGGCGTGGCTGCACCTGAACTCCGTCGGCGTGCTCTACGCGCTCGTCGCGGCGCAGTCCGCCGCGTTCGCGATCAACAACCCGGCGCGCTCCGCGATCATCCCGCGCCTCGTCGAGCCCCGGCTCCTGCCCGCGGCGAACGCGCTCCAGACGATCGCGTGGAACGTCGCGCTCACCGTCGGCCCGCTGGGCGGCGCGTTCCTCGTCGCGCTGTGGGGCTACCAGGTCGCGTACACGATCGACGCCGTCCTGTTCACGGCCGCGCTGTGGGCCGTGTGGCGGCTCCCCGACATCCCGCCTCTGCCCGCCGGGCCCGGCGCCCCGGCCGTAGCCGCCGCCCCCGCAGGGCGTCGGCGCCGCGTCGTGGGGTGGCGGTCCGTCGTCGACGGCCTGCGGTACCTCGCGACCCAGCCCAACGTCCGCACGACGTTCCTCGTCGACCTCGCCGCGATGGTGCTCGCCTCGCCGCGCGTGCTCCTGCCCGCCGCCGGCGTCGTGTTCCTCGGGGGCGGCGAGGCGACGACGGGCGTCCTCACCGCGGCGTTCGCCGTCGGGGCGGTGCTCGCGGGCGTGTTCTCCGGCGGCCTGTCGCGCGTGCGGTGGCAGGGCCGCGTCATCGTGTGGGCGATCACGGCCTACGGGCTGTCGATCGGGCTGTTCGGCGTCGTGCTCCTCGGCGTGGGCGCGACGACCCCGACGACCGTCCTCGTGGGCGGCGTCGTCGCGGCGAGCGTCGCGCTGGCGCTCGCGGGCGCGTCCGACGCCGTGAGCGCGGTGTTCCGCCAGACGATCCTCCAGACCGCGACGCCCGACGACATGCGCGGCCGTCTCCAGGGCGTGTTCATCGTCGTCGTCGCGGGCGGGCCCCGCCTCGGCGAGCTCGTGCTCGGCGCGCAGGCCACCTGGGTGGGGGAGGCGTGGGCCGCCGTCGCGGGCGGTGTCGCGTGCGTCGTCGTGCTGTGGCTCGTCGTGCGGGCCCAGCGCCGGTTCTGGCGCTACGACGCCCTGCACCCGGAGCCCTGAGCCGCTCCTCGCCGCGTGGGCGGCCCGGCCTAGGCTCGGGGCGTGCCCCCGAAGAAGCCGACGACCGAACCACCTGCGATCGACCCGGTCGTCCTGGACGACCTCCAGCCCGGTGACGCCTACGACCTCGAGGCGGAGGCCGACCTCGAGGGGTTCGAGATCACGGACCTCCGTCTCGACCGGCTCGACCTGCACGGCGCGACCGTGTTCTCCACGCGGCTCGACCAGGTGCGCGCCGACGAGGCCGACCTGGGGGCGGTGACGCTCACGGCGGTCGTGCTGGGGCGCCTCGACGTCCCGGTGGTGCGCGGGACGCGCGGCCGGTGGCGCGAGGTCGAGGTGCGGGGCGCGCGCCTCGGGTCCGCCGAGCTCTACGAGTCGTCGTGGGCCGGGGTGCGGTTCGTCGGCTGCAAGCTCGGGTTCGTCAACCTGCGGGGCGCGTCGCTGCGCGACGTGGTGTTCACCGACTGCACGATCGACGAGCTCGACCTCGTCGCGTCCGACGCGCTGCGCGTCGCGTTCGAGGGCACGCGCGTGCGCCGGCTCGACGTGCAGGGCGCCACGCTCGCCCACGTTGACCTGCGCGGTGCCGAGATCGACGAGCTCGGCGGCATCGAGTCGCTGCGCGGATCGACCATCGACTCGATGCAGCTCGCCCGCCTGGCCGCGACGTTCGCCCACAGCCTCGGCATCACGGTGACGGACTGATGGCGGCCCCGCAGGCCGAGGTCCTCGTGGCCGGGCCGGCGTCGTGGAACCTCCTCGTCCAGCTCGACGAGCTGCCCGCCCCCACGCCGCACACCGTGTTCGCGCGGTCGCACCGGCACACGGTCGGCGGCACGTCCGCGGGCAAGGCGCTCAACCTCGCGCGCCTCGGCCGGTCGGTGCTCCTGCGCACCGTGCTCGGGACGGACGACGACGGCGCGCGCGTCCGGTCCGTGCTCGAGGGCGCGGGCGTGCGGGTGCTCGCGGAGCCGTCGCCCGACGGCCGCACCGAGAGCCACCTCAACCTCATGGACGACGACGGCGGCCGGGTCTCGGTCTACCTGCGCGCACCGGGCGAGGTCCCGGCCCAGGGCGAGGCGTGGGACGCCACGGTCGCCGCGCTCGACGCGGCGCGGGCCGTCGTCGTCGACCTCGCGGTGCCCGCGCTCCCGGTGCTCGACCTCGCGGTGGTTCGCGGTCGCGACGTCTGGGTCGACCTGCACGACTACGACGGGGAGTCCGCGTTCCACCGGCCCTGGGTCGACGCGGGCACGCACGTGTTCCTCAGCGGGGACCGGCTCGACGACTGGCGCGGCTTCATGGCCGCCCGGGTCGCGGCGGGCGCGCGCCTGGTGGTCTGCACGCACGGCTCGCGCGGCGCGGTCGCGCTCACGCCGGAGGGCGGCTTCGTCGAGGTCCCGGCACAGCCCGTGCCGCACGTCGTCGACACGAACGGCGCCGGCGACGGCTTCTTCGCCGGGTTCCTCGACGCGCACCTGCGCGGGGCAGGCGTCGAGGAGGCGATGCGCGCGGGCGCCCGGCACGCCGCCCTTGTCGTGCAGAGCCCGGACCTCGCCCCGGCCTGACCTCGGCCTCGGTCGCGTGGTCGGCGGTCGGGTGCAGGGGGCGGTCAGGCGAGGCCGGAGTCCCGCGCGACGATCGCCGCCTGCATGCGGGTCGCGACGCCCAGCTTCGCGAGCACGCGTGAGACGTGCGTCTTGGCCGTGGCCTCGGTGATGTAGAGGTCGGTCGCGATGCCCTGGTTGGACAGGCCCCGGCCGAGCGCCGCGAGCACGTCGACCTCGCGCGGCGTGAGGTCGGCGAGCCGCGGGTCGGGCCGGTCGTCGACGACGCCCCCGCCGCCCGACGCCGCGGGGTCCCCGGGACCGTCCGCGCCGCCCGGGCGCGATCCCGAGTGGGGCCGGGGGGCGGCGTCGGGCACGGGGTCGCGCGCGAACGCGACGAGGAGTCGGCGGGTGACCTCGGGTGCGAGGACGCCGTCTCCGTCGGCGACGCGCCGCACGGCGTCGATGAGTGCGGCGGGCTCGGCGGACTTGAGGAGGAACCCCGCGGCCCCGGCGCGCAGCGCGCCGTCCACGTACTCGTCGAGGTCGAACGTCGTGAGCACGAGGACCTCGGCGAGGCGCTCGCCGGTGATGACGCGCGTCGCCTCGATGCCGTCGACGCCCGGCATCCGCAGGTCCATGAGCACGACGTCGGGCCGCAGCGCCCGGGCGTTCGTGACGGCGGCGGTACCGTCCGCGGCCTCGCCGACCACCTCGACGTCGGGCGCGGCGTCGAGCAGGAGGCGCAGGCCCGCCCGGATGGCGGCGTGGTCGTCGGCGAGGAGCACCCGGACCGGTCGTCGCGTCACGCGTCCTGCCTCTCGACGGGCAGCCCGGCCACGGGGATCTCGGCGCGCACGGACCACCCGCCCGCGGGCAGCGGGCCGGCGCTGCACGTGCCGCCGAGACCGTCGGCGCGCTCACGCATCGTGAGCAGGCCGGTGCCGGCGCTCAGCGGCGCCTCGACCGTCCCGGAGCCGGGGGCGCCGTCGTCGCGCACCTCCAGCACGACGGCCGCCCCGTGCCGGGAGAGCTCGACGACGACCGGGGCGCCGGGCGCGTGCTTGAGCGCGTTCGTCACGGCCTCCTGCGCGATGCGGAACAGCGCCTGGTCCGCCGCCGCGGGCAGGGGCGACGCGGCGACACCGTCCGGGTCGTGGAGCGTGACGGTCGTCGTCGCGCGTGCGGCGGCGAGGAGCGTGTCGAGTCCGGCGAGGCGGCCGGGGGCGACGACGGCGTCGGACGCACCGCCGTCCTCGCGTCGCCCCTCCGTGCGCAGCAGCAGGATCATGGACCGCATCTCGTCGAGCGACGCGACGGCGCTCGCGCGCACCTGCTCGAGCGCGGCGCGGTCCTTCGCGGCGTCGGGCGGGAGGGCGAGCGCGGCGCCGGAGTGGATGGCGATGGTCGACAGGTGCGACGCGATGACGTCGTGCAGGTCGCGCGCCATCGCGGCCCGCTCCGCGCGGACGGCCTCGTGCCGGTCGAGCTGCGCGATGCGCTCGAGGTCGCTCGCGCGCTGGCGCTCCAGGTCGGCCGTGCGGGCCGACGCCTCGGCCTCGCGCGCGGCGAGGTCGGCGCGCTCGCTCGCGACCTCGGCGAGCTCGCTCGTGGTGCGCACGTTGGTGGCCCACCACATCGGCACGAGGAGCAGCGCGCTGAGCTGGAGCCCCATGTACACGAACTCCCGCACGTCCCGCGTGGCCTCGCCCGCCCCGACGGCGCCCACCGCCACGACCGTCGCCGCGACGCCCCAGAGCCACGCGCGCGCCCGGGGCCGCGACCAGAGCGCCGCGGCGTACAGCAGGTCCCACAGGACGAGCATGAGGGCGAGGCTCCCGCCCCACCGCAGGTCGACGGCGGTGACGACGACCCCGCCGAGGAGCGCGAGGATCGGGTGCGCGCGCTTGACGAGGATGAGGAGGCACCCGACGCCGAGCAGCGCGACCCGCCACCAGGCGTGCGGGGGCTCCACGACGAACGACGCGCGGACGATGCCGACGAGCCCGACCTCGAGCAGCACCCAACCGAGGACGAACGTCGTCGCGGCGGAGAACAGGTCGTTGCGCCGGTCCTCTATGCGCCACACGCCGCGCAGGGAACCGGCCGCCGCGCGCCAGCGCCCGGAGCGCCCGGGCGCGGCCGCGCGCGCGTCCTGCGTCCCGTCGTCGTGCGTGCTCACGCCCCCATCCCAGCACAGCCCGCCTGGCGACGGATCCGTCGAACGGTGTACGACGCCCGCGCCCGCCCCCGGCACCACGCCCCTCTTCCGTCTCCGCGGCCCCGCGACGGGGAGCACAGATCGGTCGTTCGCCGGACGACGCGCCGGTCGCCGGACGGGAGGCTCGGGGGCATGGACCTCCCCCTCGACCTCGACGCCGTCGGCGGTCCGGGCCTCGGCCTGGCCGCGATGGCCGGCGTGCTCGTCGTGCTGGCGCTCATCGACTCCACGAGCTTCGGCACGCTGCTCATCCCCGTGTGGCTCCTGCTCGCGCCCGGGCGGCTACGTGCGGGGCGCGTGCTCGTGTACCTCGGCACGGTGGCGGGGTTCTACCTCGCCGTCGGGATCGTCGTGCTGCTCGGCGCGGGCGCGTTCCTCGACCGGTTCGGCGACGCGCTCGACACACGCGCCGCCGCGATCGTGCAGCTGCTCCTGGGCATCGGGCTGTTCGCGCTGAGCTTCCGGTTCGACAGCAAGCGCGCGGCGCGCAAGGCCGCGCAGTCCGACGCCGCCCCGTCCGCCGCCGGCCGGCCCGACGCCGTGGGGCCCAGCCCGTGGACCGGTGCCGGTGCCGGGACCGCCGGGCCAGGGGCGCCGTCGGCGCCCCCGCGTCCGGGGAGGCTCTCGCGGTGGCGCGAGCGTGCGCTCGGGATCGAGGCGGACGCCGTCGGGACCGGGGTGGTCCGGACGCGCTCGTCGGTGCTGCCGCTCATGGGGCTGGCCCTCGGTGCCGTCGCGATCGAGGTAGGGACGATGCTGCCGTACCTCGCCGCGATCGGGATCGTCACGACGTCCGACGTCGGCTGGCCCGGGAACGCTGCGATCCTCGCCGCGTACTGCGTCGTCATGGTCGCGCCCGCGCTCCTGCTGCTGCTCGGCCGGCTCGTCGCGGCGCGTGCGGTCGACCCGGTGCTGCACCGTCTCGACCGGTGGCTCACGAAGAACGCGACAGACATGACGGGCTGGGTGCTCGGGGCGCTCGGCGTGCTGCTCGCGCTCAACGCGTTCGGGCGCCTCGGCTGGGCCTGACCGGCCCCGGTTCTGCCGGCCGGCTCGCCGACCACGCGGCTGTGGCCCGCCCGGAGGTCCGGACGGGCCACGGCCGCATGCTCGGCGGGGTGGGTCAGTGCGACGTGCCGTTGGTGGGCGCGTCCCCCGAGCCCGCGAGCTGCGTGCCCGCGAGGTTGGCGATGAGCTGGTTGATGTCGACGCCGGTGAGCTGCTTGATGACGCCCTGGCCCTCGCCCAGGACGGACGCGACGTTCTTCGTGAGCGCGGACGCGCCGTCGGTCGAGACGACGGTCATGCCCTGGATGTTGCCGATCGGCTCGGCCGCGGCCCGCACGATCTCGGGCAGGCGCTCGATGAGCTCCTGGACGAGCGCCGCCTCGCCGTACTTCTGCAGCGCGTCGGCCTTGGCGTCGGTCGCCGCCGCCTCGGCGCGACCCTCGGCCTCGATCGCTGCTGCGCGGGCCTCGCCCTCGGCCCGGATACCGGCCGCGAGGGCGACCTGGCGGTCGCGCTCGGCCTCACCGGCACGACGCACGGCCTGCGCGGACGCCTCGGCGTCCTGGATGGCCGCGGTCTTGTTCGCCTCGGCGATGACGGTGCGCTTGTACGCGTCGGCCTCGGTGGCGGCGTTCGCGGCGTCACGACGCGCGTTGGCCTCCTGGACCTCCGCGTACGCCTTGGCCTCGGCGGGCTTGCGGACCTCGATGTCGAGGCGCTCCTGCGTCACGCGCGCCTGCTCGGCGAGCGCCTCGCGCTCCTGCTGCGCGACGAGGCGGTCCTGCTCGGCGCGCGCGAGCTGGCCCGCGGCCTCGGCCTCGGCGTTGGCGCGGTCGGTGTCGGCCTTGATCGCGGCGCGCTTGAGGTCGAGGGCCTTCTGGCGCTCGGCGATCTGCTCGGCCGCCTCGATGACGGCGAACTCCGAGGCGCGCTGCGCCTCGGCCTCGGAGACCTCGGCGACCTGGCGGGCGCGAGCCGACTCGGCGCGCCCGAGGTTCGCGAGGTAGTCCGACCCCGGCGTCGAGATGTCGGAGATGTTGAGCAGGTCGACCTGGAGGCCCTGCTCCGAGAGGTCGGCCTTCGTGGACTCGACGACGCGGTCGGACAGGCCCTTGCGGTCGGAGATGATCTGCTCGATCGTCATGTCGCCGACGATGGAGCGCAGCGAGCCCTCGAGCGACTCCTTGATGATCTCGGTGAGCGTGCCCTGCTGGGAGAGGAAGCGCTGGGCCGCGCGGCGCACGCCCTCCTCGTCGCCCCGCACCTTGAAGTTGATCGACGCCTTGATGGCGATCTTGATGCGGTTCTTGTCCACGCCCTCGACCGTGATGCCGATCTGGCGCTGCTCGAGCGAGATGGAGAAGCCCTGCTGGAGGATCGGCCAGACGAACGTGCGGCCGCCGACGACGACCTTCTGCCCGCTGCCCCCGGCCTCCTTGCGGCCCGCGCCGCGGCCGACGATGACCAGGGCCTCGTTCGGCGGGACGCGGCGGATGCGCTTGCTGATGAAGATGACCACCGCGAAGAACGCGATGACCAGGGCGACGATCGCCAGGGTCGTGATGAGGTTCGTGTCGTCGAACATGGTCCGCGCCGGGGCGCGTCTCCTTCCGTGGGTGCGGGCAGGTCAGGACGTGCGGCAGTCGTGCGGGTGCGCGGCACCCACGGGACGACGCGCGGGGCGTCGTGGTCGGTCCGTCGGACCTCAGTCGTTGGGGTAGTGCCGCTGGACGCGCACGCGGCTCCCGGACTGCTCGAGCACGACGACGCGCGCGCCTTCCGGGATCGGTTCGTCGGACCACGCGAGGCGGCGCTCGAGCTCGTGCGCCGCGTCGAGCGAGACCTCGCCGCGCGCGGGGTCGATCGCGGTGGTCGCGGTGCCCTGGACGCCCACGAGGGACACGGGGACGCCGTCCTCCGACGCGCGCAGGTTCTTGACCAGCAGCTGGACGAGGACCATGACGACGAGCGCCACGACGAGGGACCCGACGTACGCGAGCCAGGTCGGCAGGTCGTTGGAGGCCACGATCACGCCGACGGCGCCGAATACCACGCCACCGACGCCGAGCGTCGTCCCGGACACCGCGCCGTCACCCAGGTCGACGATCTCGCCGACGAGCAGCGAGAGGAGCAGGAGGGCGAGTCCGGCGATGCCGATGACGATGAACGCGATCATGCGAGGTCCCCTCGGACGGGTGGCCACGGCGCGGGAGTGGCGTGTGGAGTTGTCGTGAACGTACGCACACCTTACCGTGACCCGACCGTGCCGTGGGGCGATCCGGGGGTACGTCACATGGGGAGGACTCCCCACGGGGGAGTCTCAGACGCCCAGCTCGTCCAGCATCCGCAGCAGGTTGGCGCGGGCCGTGCCGGCGTACCCCTCGACCCAGTCGCCCTCGTAGCCCCGCGGCACCACCTCGACCGCGAGGAGGCACGACAGGTAGGTGCGGTACAGGCGCAGGCGCGTCCACGCGGCGGGGTCGCCGCTGCCGGGCGTGCCGTCGCCGAGGCCCAGGTCGCCGCCCTCGGCGGCGTAGCCCGCGAGGAGGTCCGCGTCGACGGGCCCGGCACCGAGCTGGTCGGCGCCCGCGAGCTCGAACAGCGGGTCGCCCCAGAGCGACCGCTCGGCGTCGAGCACGCCGACGATCCGCGGGGTGTCCGGCGCGAGCAGCACGTTCCCCGCCCACAGGTCCGCGTGCACGAGCCGGGGGACCTCGACGCGGGCGAGGACCTCGCGGTGCCGAGCGACGGCGTCGCGCACCCGGGCCTCCGGGAGCTCGACCCCCCACGTGCGCGCGTCGTCGAGCACGGCGTCGACCATGCGCGCGACGGCGTCGGGCCAGGTCGCGGCCGCGAGGTCCGACGCGGGCGCCGGGTAGCCGAACCGGTCGCCCGCGATCCGGTGCAGCCGCGCCATGAAGGACCCGAGCCCGCGGCGGACGGCGGCGGACTCCGCCGCGTCGGCCTCGCGCGCGCTCCACAGGGTCCCGTCGAGGAACGTCACGACGAGCGCGTCGCCGTCCACGTGCTCGCGTGTGAGGTCGGCGTGCAGCACCTGCGGGACGGGCAGGCCCGCGTCGTGGGCGGCCCGGTAGGCCGCCGCCTCGGTCCCCGGGATGCCGTGCTCGTAGCGCAGGAGCCGGGACGTGTCGGCGCCCGTGACCTTGACGACGACGCGGCCCGGGACGTCGTCGGGCGCCGCGCCCGGCCGTGGGGCGAGGTCGACCGCGAAGACGCTCGCGAACATCCCGCCGCTCAGCGGCTCGGACCGCAGCGCCTCGCCGAGCGGCGCCACGAGCGCCGCGAGCTGGTCGTCCGTGACCGTCGTCCTGGTGAGCACGCGGCGATGCTACCGGCCGGGGCGGCGGCGCCGGACGCGTGCCCGCGCCGGCCACCGGCGGGGATCAGGACGCCGTGAGCAGGCCCTGGTCCGTCACCGCGTCGAGGCTCAGGGTCCGGTACCCGTGCGTCTCGAAGAGCACCGTCACGCGGTCGTCGCCCTCGTAGCCCATGACGGTCCCCTCGCCGAACTCCGGGTGCCGCACCGTCGTGCCCGTCGACCACGGCGCGGACGCGTCGTCGGCGGCCCGCTCCTCCGCGGTGCCGGCCCAGCAGGTGTCGCAGCGTCCGCACGGCTCGGGCAGCTCCTCGCCGAGGTAGGCGAGCAGGAACTGGCGGCGGCACTGCGGGGTCTCGGCGTACGCGCGCATCATCTGCAGACGCGAGTCGTCGACCCGGCGGCGGGCCTCCGCGAGCTCGTGCGCGACGTCGGCCACCGCACCCGGGCGCGCGTCCTCGCCGGCGAGCGCCCGCGCGTCCTCCACGAGCGCGCGCAGGCGCGCGAGGCGCCGGGGCAGCCGCGCGCGCCCTCCTGACGACGACGTGCCCGACGCCGGGCCGCCCCGGCCCAGGGCGCGCGCGACCTCGCGGAGGTCGTCGCGGTCGGGCACGCCGACCGCGAAGTAGCGCTGGAGGCCCAGGTCCTCCGGCCGGTAGAACAGCACCGCGACGGCGGGCTCGCCGTCGCGGCCCGCGCGGCCGACCTCCTGGTAGTAGGAGTCCGGGGAACCGGGGACGTCCGCGTGCACGACGAACCGCACGTCCGGCTTGTCGATGCCCATGCCGAACGCGGACGTCGCGACGACGACGTCCACCTCGTCGTCCGTGAACCGCCGCTGGGCCTCGTCGCGCTCGGCCCGCCGCAGCCCGCCGTGGTAGGCCGCGGTGCGCAGGCCCGCCTCCGCGAGCGCGTCGGCGACCTCGGTCGTGCGACGTCGCGTGCCCACGTAGACGATCCCCACGCCGTGCTCGGCCTCCGCGCGCACCCGCTCGACGACCGCGCGGTCCTTGTCCGCCGCCTCGACCGTGCGCACGACCTCCAGCGCGATCCCCGGGCGGGCGAACCCGCGGACGATCACCGCGGCGTCGCGCAGGTGCAGGCGCTCGGCGACGTCCTCGCGCACGGGCGGGGACGCTGTCGCGGTGAGCGCGAGCACGGGCGGTCGCGGGTCGAGCGTGTCGAGGCGCTCGCCGACGCGCAGGTACTCGGGCCGGAAGTCGTGCCCCCAGGTCGAGACGCAGTGCGCCTCGTCGACAGCGACGAGGCTGGGCCGGGCCGCGCGGACGGCGTCGAGCACCTCCTCGTTGGCGAGCTGCTCGGGCGAGAGGAAGAGGAACTCCAGCTCGCCCGCGGCGGCGGCCTCGAGCGCGGCGCGGCGCTCGGCTGCGGGCACGGCCGAGCTCACGGCGGCGGCCCGCGCGTCGTCGTCGCCGAGCTCGAGGAGGGAGCGCACCTGGTCCTGCTGGAGCGCGATGAGCGGCGAGACGACGAGCGTCGGCCCGGGCAGCTCGAGGCCGGGGAGCTGGTAGACCGCGGACTTGCCGGCCCCCGTGGGCAGCACGAGCAGGACGTCGCGGCCGTCGAGGAGCGCGGTGATCGCCTCGCGCTGCCCGGGGCGCAGGTCGCGGTAGCCGAAGACCTCCCGGGCGGTGTCGCGGACGTCGGCGAGGGTGGGCTCGTCGGTCACGGGCGGGGCACGTTGCGCAGGTTGGCGCGGGCCATCGAGACGACCTCGCCCATGCCGCCGCCGAGGACCTCCTTGCTCATCGCGACCGCGAACCCGCGGACCTGGCCCGCGGTGATGTTCGGCGGGATCGAGAGCGCGCGGGGGTCGGTGACGACGTCGACGAGCGCCGGCCCCGGCCGGTTCAGCGCCTCCTGGAGCGCGCGGCGCAGGTCCTTCGGCTTCTCGACGCGCACCGCCGGGATGCCGATCGCGTTCGCGACCGCGGCGTAGTCCACGGGCGGCGACTCGGTGCCGAACATCGGCAGCCCGTCGACGAGCATCTCGAGGCGCACCATGCCGAGGCTCGCGTTGTCGAACAGGACGACCTTGACCGGCAGGTCGTAGTGCTTGAGCGTCACGAGCTCGCCGAGCAGCATCGAGAGGCCGCCGTCGCCGGCCATGGCGACGACCTGGCGTTCGCGGCCCCCTGCACGCCCGGCGGCCGCGGCGCCGATGGCGTGGGGGAGCGCGTTGGCCATCGAGCCGTGGATGAACGACCCGATGACGCGGCGCTTCCCGTTGGGCGTGATGTACCGCGCGGCCCACACGTTGCACATGCCCGTGTCGACGGTGAACACCGCGTCGTCGGCGGCGACCTGGTCGAGCGTGTCGGCGACGAACTCGGGGTGGATCGGCGTCGTGCGCTCGACCTTCTTCGTGTACGCCCCGACGACGCCGGTCATCGCCTTCTCGTGCTTGGCGACCATCGAGTCGAGGAACTTGCGCGAGCGCGCCTTCTTCACGAGCGGCAGGAGCGCGCGCACCGTCTCGCCGACGTCGCCCACGACGGCGAGGTCCAGGCGCGTGCGCCGCCCGAGGTGGGTCGGGTCGACGTCGACCTGCGCCGTGCGGACCGACTCCGGGAGGAACTGGTCGTACGGGAAGTCGGTGCCGAGCAGCACGAGGAGGTCGCAGTCGTGCATGGCGTCGAACGCGGCGCCGTAGCCGAGGAGGCCGGACATGCCGACGTCGAACGGGTTGTCGTACTGGATGAACTCCTTGCCGCGCAGCGAGTGGCCCACGGGCGCGGCGATCTTGTCGGCGAGCGCGATCACGTCGTCGTGCGCGCCGCGCACGCCCGCGCCGGCGAAGATCGTGACCTTCTTCGCGGCGTCGATCGCGTCAGCGAGCTGCTGGACGGCGGTCGCGTCGGGGACGACGCGCGGGGGCGCGGGCCGGCACGCGACGTCGGGCACGGCGGCCGGGGCGTCGAGGTCGGCGACGTCGCCCGGGAGCGTGAGGACGGAGACGCCGCGGGCGCCGTACGCGTGGTGGATCGCGGAGTTGATGACGCGCGGCGCCTGCTCGGCGCTCGAGATCATCTCCGAGTAGACGGAGCACTCGGTGAACAGGCGGTCGGGGTGGGTCTCCTGGAAGAACCCGGTGCCGATCTGCTTGCTCGGGATGTGGCTCGCGATGGCGAGCACGGGCACGCGCGACCGGTTAGCGTCGTACAGGCCGTTGATGAGGTGGAGGTTGCCCGGCCCGCACGACCCCGCGCACACCGCGAGGCTGCCCGTGACCTCGGCCTCGGCGGCGGCGGCGAACGCGGCGGCCTCCTCGTGGCGCACGTGGATCCACTCGATCCCCTTGCCCGCGTTCTCGCCCGCGTTGGACCGGTGCACGGCGTCGACCACGGGGTTGAGGCTGTCGCCGACGATGCCGTAGATCCGGCGCACCCCCGCCTCGATGAGCTGCGCGACGAGCAGGTCGGCGACCGTGCGGTTGCGCTTGTCCTGCGGGGACCGACCGATTCCGAACGGCATGACGTACCTCCACGGTGGGCTGGGGTCGTCCTCCATCGTGCGACGGGCCGCCCCGCCGCGCAGCGCGAGCGGGCGTCTCGTGCGTCACCCTCCGCGCGGCCGGGCCTGCGGTCGTTCCCGGCCGCGGGCCCGGCCCGGTGCCTCGGGCCGCCGCCTCAGAGCGCGGGCTCGGCGTGCGCCGCGAACGGCGTCCGGCGTCGTGCGACGGCCGCCGCCGCGTCGGCCTGCGCGAGCTCCCCGTGGATCCCCGCGCCGGCCATGACCCCGGCCGCCGCCGACGCGCCGACCTGCGCCATGAGGTCGCTCGAGTTGCCGGCGGCCCACACGCCCGGCACGGCGGTCGCGCCGCGCGGGTCGGCGGGCACGAACCGGCCCGCCGGGTGGTCCTCCAGCGTCCCGCCGAGCTGCTCGAACAGCTCGCCGCGCGCGACGAACCGCGGCCCGACGACGACCGCGTCCACCGGGAACGACGTCCCGTCGGCGAGCACGACCGACCGCACCGACCGGCCGTCGACGTCGAGCCGCGCGACCTCCCCCTCGACCACGCGCACGCCGAGCGCCGAGAGCTGCTCCCACGTGGCGTCGTCGGGCTCGGGGGCGGTGTGCTGGAACAGCGTGACGTGCGGGGTGAGCTGGCGGAACAGCAGCACCTGGTGCGCCGCGGCGGGCCCGGTGGCGAGCACCGCGATCCGCTGCCCGCGCACCTCCCACCCGTGGCAGAACGGGCAGTGCAGCACGCTCGACCCCCAGCCCTCGCGGACCCCGGGGACGTCGGGCAGCTCGTCGACGAGGCCGGTCGCGAGCAGCACGCGGCGCGCGCGGACCGTCCCGCCGTCGTCGAGCGTGAGCGTGAAGCCGGACCCGGCGTCGCCGTCGGCGCGGGCGACGCGCGCGTCGCGGACCTCGGCGCCGTAGCCCTCGGCCTCGGCGCGGCCGGTGGCGAGCAGCTCGCGCGGCGGCACTCCCTCGCGCCCGAGCAGGTTGTGCGCGCCCTCCGCGGGCGCGTTGCGCGGCTCGCCGGCGTCGAGCACGACGACGGACCGCAGCGACCGCGCGAGCGTCACTGCCGCGCTCAGCCCGGCGGGGCCGCCGCCGACGATCGCGACGTCGTAGGGGGCGTTCTTCTCGGTGGTGTCCATGACTCTCCTCAGTGGGGGCGGCGGGCGGCCCAGACGACGCGGCCGCCCCGGGCGCGGACGGTGTGGTCGGTGGTGCCGGGCGCGGTCGCCGCGAGCACGGCGTCGAGCGCGGCGAGGTCGGCGGGCTCCAGCCGGTCCGCCAGGTGCTCGCGCTGGCGCAGCGCGGTGGCGTGCGCCCAGCGGGACGTCTCCGGCCCCGGCGGCACGACGGCGGTCGGCTCGCGCCGGTCCACCACCTCCAGCCCGGCGTCGGTCAGGTACGGGGTCCAGTCGGGGTAGCGGTTCCAGCCGGCGTGCGCCATGGCGCGCTCGAGGCGCGCGGTGAGGTCGGCGTGGTCCGCGTCGTCGGGCAGGACCGGCGACGTCGCGGTCATCTCGACGACGACGAGCAAGCCGCCCGGGGCGAGCGCGTCGCGGGCGTCGTGCAGGACGCGCGCCGGGTCGGCGACGTGGTGCAGCGAGGCCGACGCCCACACGACGTCCGCGACGCCGACCGGAGGCCAGCCGGCGTCGAGGTCGGCCGCGACGGTGCGCACGCGGTCCGCGAGACCGGTCCCGGCGAGCCGGGCGCGCAGGCGGTCGAGCATCGCGGCGTCCGCGTCGACCGCCACGATCTCGGCGTCGGGGAACGCCCGCGCGAGCGCCCGGGTGCCGGTGCCGGTCCCCGCGCCGAGGTCGACGACGGCGTGCGTCGGGGCCGGGGCGTGCCCGACGGCGACCGCGACGGCCTCGTCGAGGAGACCGGCGAAGACCAGCGCGTCGAGCTCGAGCAGCTCGGCCAGCCCGGCGCCGTCGTGCGGGCCGTGGCCGCCGTGGCCGTGGGAGTGGCCGTGCTCAGCGGGGTGCCCCGGGGCGTGACCGTCGCGGTGCGGGGAGACCGCGGCGGCGGCGTCGGGGGTGGGCGCGGGGCGCCCGGCGGCGGGGAGGTCCATGGCTCCACCGTAGGACGACCGTGCGCGCTGAGCATAGGATCTTGCTCATGACGCAAGAACCGGATCTCGACGCCGTCGTGCGGCAACGCATCCGCGGGCTGCGGCTCGCGCGCGGCTGGACGCTCGACGCGCTCGCCGCGCGCTGCTTCCTCAGCCCGTCCACGCTCAGCCGGATCGAGACCGGGCACCGGCGCATCGCGCTCGACCAGCTCGTGCCGATCGCCCGCGCGCTCGGCACGACCCTCGACCAGCTCGTCGAGCCCGTCGACGACGAAGACGTCGTGATCCGGCCCGAGCCACAGCGCCGCCCGGGGGAGACCACGTGGCTGCTGTCGCGCGAGCGGACCGGGACCATGGTCGCGAAGATGCGCCTCACGCCCGAGCGCGCCGTCGGGCCCGAGCACCAGCGCGTCCACCCGGGGCACGAGTGGTTCACCGTGCTGTCCGGGACGGCCGTCGTCTACCTCGCGGACCGCCGGATCCTCGTCCAGGAGGGCCAGGCAGCGGAGTTCTCGACGATGGTGCCGCACTCGTTCGGCGCGCACGACGGCCCGGTCGAGATCCTCACGATCTTCGACCAGGAGGGCGAGCGGGCCCACCTCTCGGGCGCGGCGTCAGCCGCGCCGGGTCGTGTCTGACAAATGTGGGACACGCGGCGTAGTGTCGTGACCATGGCGACGAGAACCCGCAGCACCACGCACGAGAGAACGACCCCCCGAGGCTCGACCTCGCGGGGCGGGAAGAACGTGCCTGCCGGGGGGACCCCGCGGGGCGAGAAGGGCGAGGGCGCCTCGACGAAGCGCGACTCCGTCACGTTCCGACCCACCCCCGAGGAGCGCCGGATCCTCGACCGCCTCCGCGACGAAGGCGTCACCGCCAGCGATGCCGTCCGTCGTGGCCTGCACCTGGTCGCGCACGAGAAGTGGGTCGACCAGGCCCGCGTCGATGCGGAGAGTCTCGCCCACGAGAACCTCGACGACGAGCCGGACGCCTGGTGATCCGCGGCGCCGTCTACCGCGTCGACCTCGGTGACCCCCGGGGCCACGAGCAGGGCGGTCGGCGGTACGGGGTGGTCCTGTCCCCGACGAACATGCCGTGGTCCGTCGCGACGATCGTGCCGACCTCGACGAGCGCGCAGCGTGCGATCTTCCGGCCCGTCCTCGAGATCGCGGGCCAGGAGACCGTGCTCCTGGTCGACCAGCTCCGTGTGATCGACACCGACTACGTCGTCGGGGAGCCGGTCGACTTCCTTCTTCGAGACGACCTGGACGCGCTCGAGCGGGCCGTGCAGAGCTACCTCGGCATCATCTGACCCCGAGCCGTCCCGTCCGTCGTCCTCGGGCGGCTCGACGTCGACCGTCGCGCGGCGTGCCCCGCGTCAGTGGGCGGGCGTGCCGTCCGCGACGTCCTCGCGGTCGGCGCTGCGTCGCAGCGACCGCAGGGCCACGAGCACCAGCACGACGGCGAGCGCGGCCGCAGCGACGACGACCTCGAACCCGGCGTGCGCGCCGCCCGCGTCGATGCGCGACCCGGCGACGGACGACCCGATCGACACCCCGACGCCGAGCGACGTCCCGACCCACGCGAGGCCCTCGGTGAGCTGGGTCGGGGCCACGAGGTTCTGCACGAGGTTGTTGCCGTTGATGAGCGTCGGCGCGATGGCGAACCCGGTGACGAACATGACCGCCGCGAGGACGGGGATCGACGTGACGAAGAAGAACAGCGAGACGCCCGCGGCGAGCGCGACGATCCCGATGACGAACCGGCGCCACAGCGGGGACACCCAGTGGCGGGCGCCGTAGACGAGGCCGGAGATGAGCGAGCCCAGGGCGAACACGGCGAGGATGACGCCGGCGGCGCCCTTCTGGCCCTCCTCCTCGGCGAACGCGATGGTCGAGACGTCGGTCGCGCCGAACACGATGCCCATCGCCACGAAGATCACGGCGAGCACGATCATGCCCGTCGACCGCATGGCCGAGCGCTGCTTGACGCCGGCCTCGGGCACGACGACGGGCGGCTCGGTCGCACGCTGGGACAGGAACCACAGCCCGCCCACGACCGCCGCGACCAGGGGGACGACCAGCCCGGCCGACGGCGACACGCTCGTCGCGAGCACGGTCGCGAGCACGGGCCCGACGACGAACACGAGCTCGTCGAGCGCGGACTCGAGCGAGTACGCGGTGTGCAGGCGCCGCGCGTCGGGCACGACGTGCGTCCAGCGCGCGCGGACCATCGAGCCGTACGACCCCTGCGTCGCGCCGGAGACGGCGGCGAACACGTAGAGCGTCCACTCGGGCGCGCGCAGCACGGCGCACAGGATGAGCCCGCCGAGCCCGAGCGTCGCGGCGGCGAGCAGCGGCAGCATGACGACGCGCTGCCCCGTGCGGTCCACGAGGCGCGCGATCTGCGGCGACACGACCGCCTGCGCGACGACGAGCGCGGCCGCGACGCGTCCCGCGAGGGCGTACTCGCCGTAGATGCCCTGGATCATGAGGATCGTGCCGATGCCGACCATCGACATCGGCAGGCGCGCGACGAGCGCCGCGGCGGAGAACCGCCACGCGCCGGGCAGCGTGAGCACGGCGCGGTAGGGGTTGCGGGAGGCCCGGACGGGGGCGTCGGGCGCGGTGACCGACGTCGTCCCCTCGGTCGTCAGGTCGTCCCGCCGGTGCTCGGGGTTCTCGGGGTCGTCAGCGCGCGACGGGGAATCCTGGACCACCGTCCCAGTGTCGCACCCGGAAGCCGTCCGGCCGGTAGCGAATTCGCCTCGCGAGGGCCCGACGTGACGGCCGTCTCAGGCGTCGCGCCGCGGTTGTCCGGGGGCGCCGGGCCGACGACGATGGCGGCATGACCGACAGCCCCGCACCCCGCACGCCCACCGTCACCGTCACCGACGAGGGCGACCGCTTCGAGGCCCGCACCGACGACGGTGTCGTCGCCGGCTTCGCCGCCTACGTGCGGGAGCCGGGCGCGGTGATCTTCACGCACACCGAGGTCGACCCCGCGTTCGAGGGGCGCGGCGTCGGGTCCGCGCTCGCCGCGGGCGCGCTCGACAGCGTGCGGGAGTCGGGCGAGCGCGTCGTCGCGCTGTGCCCCTTCATCCGTGCGTACGTCGAGCGGCACCCGGAGTACGAGGACCTGACCCGGCGCTGAGCGCACGAGAGCCCCGGTCCGTCGGGACCGGGGCTCTCGCGGCAGGCGCGGGCGGCGTCAGGAGATCGTGCCGGTGCCCTCGCCCTCGATGCGCTCGTCGTGCAGGAGCTCGCCCTCCGCGTCCACGGGCGTGATCACGGCGTCGAACGTGATCGGCGAGCCGGGCTGGTAGCGGAAGTTCGTGGCGTACGAGTACGACTGCCCCGTCGCGAACGGGTACACCGACGGCTCGCGGTACGCCTGGTTGTGCATCGCGTCGTCGTGCACGCCCTGCGCCTCGTACAGCGCGTCGTCGACGATCGTGTCCATGCCCTGCATGTACGGCCAGTCGTCGTAGCGCTCGTCGATGCTCACGAGGCTCGAGCCGAGGTCGATCGGGTCGCCCTCGTTCGTGATGACGTAGTTGATGAAGACGATGTCGTCGCCCGCGGCGATGAGCGGCTGGTTGGTGTCGGGGTCGACGAACAGGCCGTCCTTCGAGGCCTGCGTGACGCCCACCTGGTAGACGTCGACGCGCACGTCGCCGACGTTGAACGTCGAGATCTGCTCGCCCGGCGTCGCGACGGGGTTGGCCCAGTCGGGGAGCTCGCCGTCCGAGCCGGTCCCCTCCGCCGCGGCGTCGTCGGCCTCCTCGGCGTCCTCGGCGGGCGCGGACTCCTCCGTCGTCGTCTCCTCGGGGGCCGACGTCTTCGGGGCGTCCCCGCCGTCGACGGCGACGGTGCACGCGGTGAGGCCGAGCGCGAGCGCGGCGGCGACGGTCAGGCGGGCGGCGGTACGGGCGGGACGCATGAGTGCTCCGGTGGTTCGGGGAGGGGTTCCGCACGGACCTTACCCACAGACGGGTCGTGGGCTCGATGGGGAGCGGTGCCCATGGGGCCCCGGACCGGGACCTTCGCCTGTTGCGCTGCCCCGGCGGCGCGGGGACCCTTCCCCTATGCCTCGGCACGCTCTCCCCCCCGGTTCGCCCTGCCCCCCCCGCACCGGCACCGGCCGGCCCCTCCCGCGCGCCCCGAGGACGCCGGTGACCGCGCTGCGCGTCGAGCGCGCCGACGTGGTCGTGGTCGGGGGCGGCGCCGCCGGGCTGAGCGCGGCGCTCGCCGTCGCCGAGGCGGCGGCCCGCGACGACGGTCGCGCCCCCGTGGTCGCGCTCGTGTCGAAGGTGTACCCGATGCGCTCGCACACGGTCGCCGCGGAGGGCGGCGCGGCGGGCGTCGTGGGGGACGACGACTCGCTCGAGCAGCACGTCGCCGACACCCTCGCGGGCGGCGCCGGGCTGTGCGAGGAGGACGCCGTCCGGTTCGTCGTGGAGCGGGCGGCCGGCGAGCTCTACCGGCTCGAGCGGTGGGGGCTGCCGTGGTCGCGCACCGACGCCGGCGACGTGGCCGTCCGCCGGTTCGGCGGCATGAGCCGCGCGCGCACCTGGTTCGCCGCCGACAAGACCGGGTTCCACCTCCTGCACACCCTGTTCCAGACGTCGCTGCGGCACTCCGGCCCCGACGGTCCCGTCCGCCGGTACGACGAGCACCACGTGCTCGACCTCCTGGTCGACGACCCGGGCGGGCCGGACGCCCGGGTGCGCGGCGTCGTCGTGCACGACCAGCACCGCGGCGAGCCGCTGCTCCTGGAGGCGCCCGCCGTGGTCCTCGCGACGGGTGGCTCGGCGCGCGCGTGGGGGACCAGCACGAACGCGGGCATCTGCACGGGCGACGGCACCGCGATGGCGCTGCGGGCGGGCGTGCCGCTGCGCGACCTGGAGTTCCTCCAGTTCCACCCGACCGGCCTCCCGGGCAGCGGCATCCTCCTCACCGAGGCCGCGCGCGGCGAGGGCGGGGTGCTGCTCGACGCCGTCGGCCGCCGCTACCTCGCCGACTACGGCCTCGGGCCCGAGTCGCCCGTCGGGGCACCCGTGCCGCGCACCATGGAGCTCGGGCCGCGCGACCGCCTGTCGCAGGCGTTCTGGCACGCCGACCGCGACGGCCGCACGATCCCCACGCCCGACGGCGGCGTCGTCCTGCTCGACCTGCGGCACCTCGGCAAGGAGCGGCTCGCCGAGCGCCTGCCGCTCGTGACCGGCCTGGCCAAGCAGTTCGCGGGCGTCGACCCGGCGGCCGAGCCCGTCCCCGTCCGCCCGACGGCGCACTACACGATGGGCGGCATCCGCACCGACGCGCGCGGCACGACCGGCGTCGCCGGGCTGTTCGCGGCGGGGGAGTGCGCCTCCACCGGTCTGCACGGCGCCAACCGGCTCGGGTCCAACTCGCTCGTCGAGACGCTCGTCGTCGGGCGCGCGGCGGGCGAGGCAGCGCTCGCGTGGTCGCGGGAGATGGGCCCGCCCCGGGCCGACGGCGGCACCTCGGCCGTCCGGACAGGTCCCGCGGTCGTGGACCGGGCCGCCGAGATCGCCGACGGCTACCTCGCGATGCGCGGCCGGGGGACCGAGCCGCCCGCCGCGATCCGGGCCGAGCTCGGACGCGTCCTCGACGCCGACGCCGGGATCTACCGCGACGCCGACGGCCTGCGGCGGGCGCTCGCGGCCGTCGAGGACCTGCGGGCCCGGTACGACGACGTGCGCGTCGCCGACACGAGCGCCGTGCTCAACACCGACTGGGCGACGACCGTCGAGCTGGGCGCGACGCTGCTCGTCGCGCACGCGACCGTCGCCGCCGCGCTCGCGCGCGAGGAGTCGCGCGGCGCCCACCAGCGGCTGGACTTCCCGGCGCCGGACGCGGTGGCGCGCCACTCCGAGGTCCGCCTCGGCGCGGGCGGCACCATCGAGGTGGCGCACGTCCCGGTGGGCGCCGGGACCCCCGCCGAGCACGGGGTTGCTGTCGGGAAGGGCTCGGGGACGACGACGACGTCGTTCTCGGCGAAGGAGGGAGAGGGCGCGTGAGCGAGCAGACGGTGCGGCTGGAGGTCGCGCGCACGTCGCCCGACGGCGCGGCCACCGGCGGGCGGGACGTGTTCGACGTGCCCTACGACGACCGCACGTCCGTGCTCGACGCGCTCCAGTGGGTCAAGGACCACGCCGACCCCACGCTGACGTTCCGGTGGTCGTGCAAGATGGCGGTTTGCGGGAGCTGCGGCGTCATGGTCAACGGCCGCCCGGTGCTCGGGTGCGAGACGTTCGTGCGCGGCTACCGCACGTCCGGCCTCGTCGTCGAGCCGCTCGCGCACGCCGAGGTGCTCCGCGACCTCGTCGTGGACACCGACACGTTCCTCGGCAAGCTCGCCACCGTGCAGCCCTGGCTCGTGCCCGACGGCGCCACGCGCCTCCCGCTCGTCGACCCGCCCTCGGCCGGGGTCGGGGCAGGGGCCGGGACCGGCGCCGGCGCCGGCGCCGGGGTCGAGGACGTCGACGGCTCGCGGACCCCGGACGGCGGCGACGTGCTGCGGGCGGTCGGGCCGGCGTCGGGCCACCGGCAGACGCCGGGCGAGCTCGCCGCGTTCAAGGGCTTCGCCGAGTGCATCGACTGCATGCTCTGCTACGCGGCGTGCCCGCAGCTCGACGTCGCGCCCGACTTCCTCGGCCCGGCCGTCGTCGCGACGGCGCGCCGCTGGGACGAGGACTCGCGCGACGCGGGCGAGCTCGACCGCGCCGACGTCCTCGACACCGAGCTCGGCGCCTGGCCGTGCATCCAGATCGGTGCGTGCACGCAGGTCTGCCCGAAGGGCGTCGACCCGGCCCGCGCGCTCCGCGACGCGCAGCGCGTCGCGACGGACACGTGGGACGCCCGCGAGCGCCGTCGGACGACGTAGCCCCTTCTCGCGAGGGAGAGCCCTGGTCCCGCGAGGTAGAGGCGTGGTCCCGCGAGGTAGAGCCCCGGTTTCGCGAGGTAGAGGCGTGGTCGTGACCACGCCTCTACCTCGGCGGGGTCGTCAGCTCCCGAGGGCCGCGGAGACGACGTCCTTCGCCTCGGCCTGGACCTGGGACAGGTGCTCCGCGGAGACGAACGACTCGGCGTAGATCTTGTAGACGTTCTCCGTGCCCGACGGCCGGGCCGCGAACCACGCGTTCTCGGTCGTCACCTTGAGCCCGCCGATCGGGGCGTCGTTGCCGGGGGCGTTCGTGAGCTTCGCGGTGATCGGCTCGCCCGCGAGCTCGGTCGCGGTGACCTGCTCGGGCGAGAGCTTGCCGAGCGTCGCCTTCTCCTCGAGGGTCGCCGGCGCGTCGACGCGCGCGTACCAGGACTCGCCGTAGCGCTCGACGAGGTCGCGGTGGTGCTCGGACGGCGTGCGGCCCGTCGTCGCGATGATCTCCGACGCGAGCAGCGCGAGGAGCAGGCCGTCCTTGTCCGTGGACCAGACGCGGCCGTCCTTGCGGAGGAACGACGCCCCCGCGGACTCCTCGCCGCCGAACCCGACCGAGCCGTCGAGCAGGCCGGGCACGAACCACTTGAACCCGACGGGGACCTCGACGAGCCGACGGCCGAGCCCGCCCGCGACGCGGTCGATGAGCGCGGACGACACGAGCGTCTTGCCGATCGCGGCGTCGTCGCGCCAGCCCTCGCGCGCGCCGCCGTAGAGGTACTGGATCGCGACGGCCAGGTAGTGGTTGGGGTTCATGAGCCCGGCGTCGGGCGTGACGATCCCGTGGCGGTCGGAGTCGGCGTCGTTCCCGGTGGCGACGTCGAACGGTGCGCCGCCCTCGGCGTTCCCGGACTCCCCGGTCATGCCCGCGACGAGGGACGCCATCGCGTACGGCGAGGAGCAGTCCATGCGGATCTTGCCGTCCCAGTCGAGCGTCATGAACGCCCAGCGGGGGTCGACCTGCGGGTTGACGACCGTGAGGTCGAGCCCGTACCGCTCGCCGATCTCGCCCCAGTACTCGACCGACGCGCCGCCCAGCGGGTCGGCGCCGATCCGCACGCCGGAGTCGCGGATCACGTCGAGGTCGAGGACGTTCGCCAGGTCGTCGACGTACGTGGTGAGAAAGTCGTGCTTGTGCACGTGCTCGGACGTGAGCGCCTGGGTCAGCGGCACGCGCGGCACGCTGCCGACGCCGGTGCGCAGGATCTCGTTCGCGCGGTCCGCGATCCAGCCGGTCGCCTCGGACCCGGCGGGGCCGCCGTGCGGCGGGTTGTACTTGAAGCCGCCGTCGCGCGGGGGGTTGTGCGAGGGCGTGACGACGATCCCGTCGGCGAGGCCGGGGCCGGTGGTGCGGACGCCGTCGACCGTCGTCGCCTCGTTGTGCAGGAGGATCGACTGCGAGACGGCGGGGGTCGGGGTGAACGAGTCGCGCGCGTCGACGTACGTCTGGACGCCCGCCGCGACGAGGACCTCGAGTGCGGTCTGCCACGCCGGGAGCGACAGCGCGTGCGTGTCGCGCCCGATGAACAGCGGCCCGTCGGTGCCCTGCGAGCGCCGGTACTCGACGATCGCGGCCGTGATCGCGATGATGTGCGCCTCGTTGAACGCGTGGTCCAGGCTCGACCCCCGGTGGCCCGACGTGCCGAACACGACCTTCTGGGCGGGGTCGTCGGCGTCGGGCGCGAGGTCGTAGTAGGCGCCGACCACGGCGTCGACGTCGATGAGGTCGCTGGGCTGGGCGGGCGTGCCGGCGCGGGGATCCATGGGTCGATCCTGCCAGGGGTGGCGCCCGCACGTCAGCCGGGACGGACGTCGTGGCGCGGGACCTTCGGCACGACCTCCCTAGCCTGCGGGGTCGGGGTCCTCCGGCGCGGCGGCGGGGTCGTCGGACCGGTCGGCGCGCGCGCTGTCGATGGCCAGCTCGACGGCGTCGAGCAGACGGTCGAGGCTCGCGTCGAAGGGCCCCTGCGGCGCGTCGAAGCCGCCCGCGACGTAGACGCGCGTCATGACGGGGTAGCGCTCGACGTCGAACCAGTCCTCCCAGAAGCTGCCGAGGGTCGTCCAGTACTCGTCGTTGCCCACGCCGGTCGCGTCGCGCTCGGTCCGCTCGGCGATCGTGGCGCGCGCGAGGCCCTGGACGTAGTTGTCGACGAGGCCGAGCGTGTCGACCACCTGGAGCTCGGAGAGGCCCGTGTCGACGATGGTCCGCAGCCCGGCCTCCTGGGCGTCGAGCACGTGCGGCGCGAGCGGGGCGCGCCACATGTTGGTCTGGAGGATCCACGGGTGGCGCAGGTAGAGGTTCCACAGCTCGTGCGCGTACTGCGCGAGCGCGGGACGCCACGGGGCTCCCGCAGCGGGCAGGTCGAGCTCGGCGTACGCGCGGTCGATCATGAGGTCGACGAGCTCGGTGCGGCCGGGCACGTAGGTGTAGAGCGACATCGCCCCGACGCCGAGCTCGGTCGCGACGCGGCGCATGGACAGCGCGTCGAGCCCGCCCTCCTGCGCGACGGCGATCCCCGCCCGCACGACGTCGTCGAGCGTGAGGCGCGGCTTGCGGCCGCGCGTCGCGGGGGCCGGCGGGTCCCACAGGAGCGCGAGGCGGCGCGTGATCTCGGGGGTGCGGACGATCTCGGTGAACTGCGCGCGCGCGTGCTCGGCCGCCTGCACCGCGGAGGCGACCCCGGCGTCCGCGGCGGCCGCGACGCCGCGCGTCCGCACGGCGTCGTCGTTGCCCGCGGCGTCCTCGGGGTCCGGGGTCGCGGGCGGGGTCGGCGCGGTGGCGGACGGCGCACGGTCGGCCGCGCGGGCGTCGGTCGGGTCGGTCGTCACGTGCGTATCCTCCCCGACTTCCCGCGGGATCTCGCCTCCGGTGCGAGCGTGCGACGAAGGCTTGCCTTTTCCCGTACACCGTATGCTAGCGTGGTCGCTCCATTTCGGTACGGCGTACGAGAGGGTGGCTCCGGTGATCCGAGCCCGCGGCCTGACCAAGACCTTCCACCGCAAGAAAGAGACCGTCGAGGCCGTCAAGGGCATCGACGTCGACGTCCGGGAGGGCGAGCTCGTCGCCTTCCTCGGCCCGAACGGGGCCGGCAAGTCCACGACCCTGAGGATGCTGACGAGCCTCCTCGCACCGACCGCCGGGACCGCGGAGGTCGCCGGGTACGACGTCGCGCGCGACCCGGCGCGGGTCCGCTCGCGCATCGGCTTCATCGGCCAGGGCAACGGCGGCGGGTTCTCCTACCGCGTGCTCGACGAGCTCCACAACCAGGGCCGCTTCTACGGGCTGGCGCCCACCGAGTACACGCGGCGCGCCGCCGAGCTCCTCGACGCCCTCGACCTCGGCGGGCTCGAGAAGCGGACCGTGCAGTCGCTGTCCGGCGGCCAGCGCCGCCGCCTCGACGTCGCGCTGGGGCTGATGAACCACCCGCCGCTGCTCTTCCTCGACGAGCCGACGACGGGCCTCGACCCCCACGCCCGCGCGAACCTCTGGGAGCACATCGCGGCGATGCGCGAGCGCTACGGCATGACGATCGTGCTCACGACCCACTACCTCGACGAGGCCGACAGCATGGCGGAGCGCGTCGTCGTCATCGACCACGGCGAGATCATCGCCGACGCCACCCCGGACTCCCTCAAGCACGACCACGCGGACGACGTCATCACGCTCGCCGTGGTCCCGGCGCCCGGCGGCGGTGCCCCGGGGGAGGCGTCACCGGGAGCGGTGCCCGACGTCGTCGGCCGCGTCCGCGCGTCGCTCGCCGAGGACGCGGGCCGGGTCGTGACCACGACCGGCGCGGACGGCGTCGTGACGGTCCGCATCTCGACGACGCACGGCGCCGACCGTCTCCCGGAGGCCATCGAGGCGCTGCGCGTCGCGGGGCTGGCCGTGCGCTCGGCGGAGCTCAAGCAGGCGAGCCTCGACGACGTCTTCCTCAACCTCACCGGCCGCAGCCTGCGAGAGGAGGCCGCATGAGCACGCGGACCGACCTGGCGGGCGCGCGCGTCGGGGCACCGACCGCCGGTGCCGACACGGCGATGCGGACCGGCGTCGCGAAGTTCCTCGGCGACACGTGGGCCGTGTTCACGCGCGAGATCCTGCTCGTGCTGCGCGACCCGTTCACGCTGATCTTCTCGCTGCTGCAGCCGCTGATCTTCCTCGGCCTCTTCGGCCCGCTCCTCACGGGCGCGGTCGGCGGGTTCGGTGGCGGCGCGCCCGGGGGCGGCGGGTCGACGGCCGAGACGCTGCAGTGGTTCGTCCCGGGCGTGATCGTCATGATCTCGCTGTTCGGCACGTCCATGAGCGGGTCGAACCTGCTCTACGAGATGATGACCGGCTCCTACGAGCGCGTGCTCGCGACGCCGCTCGACCGCTCCGCGATCCTCGTCGGGCGCTCGCTCAAGGAGTTCGCGCCGCTCGTCGTGCAGGGGCTGCTCATCGCGCTCGTGTGCGTGCCCTTCGGCTTCACGCTCTACCCGCTGTACCTGCTCGTCGGGCTGCTGCTGCTCGGGCTGTTCGGCATCGGGGTGGGCGCGCTGTCGATCGCGCTCGCGCTCGCCGCGAAGAACCGCGAGTGGCTGTTCTGGGGAGTGCAGCAGTCGCTGCTGTTCCCGCTGCTCATCCTCTCCGGCATGATGCTGCCGCTCGAGGCCGGGCCGGCGTGGATGCGCACCGCGGCGCTCTTCAACCCGCTGACGTACATCGTCGACGCCGAGCGCGCGCTGCTCGCCGGGTCGTTCGCCGACCCCGACGTGCTGTGGGGCTTCGTCGCCGCGGCGGCGACGTGCGCCGTCGGGCTGTGGGTCGGCATCCGCCGTACCCGCAAGACCGTCTGACGCCTCACCGGTCCTCCTCCACCTCGTCCAACCACGACGTGAGGACGGCGGTGGCCGCCGCCGTGAGCGCCGCACCGTGCCGGCGGGCGTCCTCGCGGAGCGCTCGCGGGTCGATCCCCGCGCCGGCGAGCTCGTGGGCGTGGCCCACGAGCCACTGCTCGATCCGCGCAGGGTCGGCCTCGACGTGGAACTGGAGGCCGAGGGTCGAGCGGCCGTGGGAGAAGGCCTGGTTCGGGAACCCCGGCGTCGCGGCCAGCCGCCTCGCGCCCTGCGGTATCGCGAAGGCGTCACCGTGCCAGTGCAGGACGGGGACGCCCGCGAGGGGCGCCAGTACGGACCGCTGCCCGTCGTCGGTGAGGTCGAGCGGTGCGTAGCCGATCTCCGTGCGCCCGGTGGGTGCGACGTCGGCGGCGAGCGCCGCGGCGAGGACCTGCGCGCCGAGGCAGACGCCGAGCGTCGGGCGGCCGGTCGCGAGACGCGCCTGCACGGCGGCGATCTCGCGGGAGAGGAACGGGTAGCCGGGTGCGTCGCCGATGCCGACGGGGCCGCCGAGGACGACGACGAGGTCCGCGTCGTCGAGCGACCCGACGGGGAGGGGGTCGCTCGGGGCCTCGACGTACGAGACCCGGTAGCCGCGCCGTTCGAGCAGCGGGGCGAGCACCCCGAGGTCCTCGAAGTGCACGTGACGGACGGCGACGGCGTGGCGCGAGGCCGGGGCGGCGTGGGGCCGGGACGACGGCACGGGTCGTCTCCTCTCGGGCGGGTGGTGCGGGGGCGGGGGAGGGGCGGTCGAGCAGCAGCCGTGCCCAGCCTCCTCGCGGACGTCGGCCCGCGGGTGCCCGATCGTCCGGGAGACGTACCCGATCGTCCGCTCTCCTGACGGGCGGCGACCGACGCCGGGCCGGACGCCGCACGGGTCGTCGTGGTGGGCGGGGGTCGTCCATGAGATCGTCGAGCGCAACCGACCACCAGGAGGACGACATGTCGTGGACCACGCCGGCGAAGAAGGCGGTCTCCGGGCTCGTGCTCGCGGTGATCGCCTGCGTGATCTTCTTCAGTGCCGCCGCCGTGGGTTCCTTCCTCACCGCCGTCGTCGTCGCCCCGGACGCTCCCGACGTCACCACACCTGTCCCGCGCGGCGCGCTCACCGCCCTCTACTTCTGCGGGTTCGTCCTCTTCCTCTGGGGAACCTTCCGGATGACGACGGCGACGTGGGAGATGATCGGGAGCATCCGCCGCCCCGCCGAGCCCGACCCCGCTCCCCGGCGCCGCGCGTCCCGGTGATCCCGGCGGCCCCGGGGCTGCCGTCGTCAGGCGCTCGTCGTCGCGCGGTCCGACACCCACGGGACGGCGCGGCCCGTCGCGAGCGAGGCCCGCGCGTCGAGCACGCGCTGGTTGGTGCTGCCGCGGAACGCGAGCGTGAGGTCGCGGCGCGCGAGCTCGAACCGGCCGTCGACCAGCACGTCGACCTCGGCGAGGAGCGCGCGCTGGTCCGCGGTCCCTGCGCGCAGCTCCTCCAGGGTGTAGCCCGTCCAGCACCACACGTCCCGGCGGTCGCCGTGCTCGGCGCGCAGGCGGCGCACGAGCCGCAGGCACACGCCCGTGTTGAGGAACGGTTCCCCGCCGAGCAGCGACAGGCCCTGCACGGCGGGGTGCGCGAGGTCGGCGAGGACGCGGTCCTCCAGGGAGTCGTCGTACGGGCGGCCGTAGCGGAAGCTCCACGCGGCCTCGTTGAAGCAGCCCTCGCACGCGAACAGGCACCCGCTCACGTAGAGGGAGCAGCGCACTCCCTCGCCGTCGACCATGACGAACGGCTTGTAGTCCGCGACGTACCCCTGGCTGACGCGGTCCGAGCGCCAGCCGGGGCCGGGGGTGCGCGCCACGGTCACGCCGACGCCGAGTCCGGCAGGTGCTTCACGCGCGCGGAGATCTCCGCGTGGCGGCCGTGCACCATGGGGCGCTGCTGCGGGTTGCCGAGGTACCCGCACGTGCGCTTCACGACGTCGCACGTGCGCGGGTCGGCGTTGCCGCACGACGGGCACGCGAAGCCGCGCGCGGTCGGGTCGAAGTCACCCGTGAACCCGCACGCGTAGCAGCGGTCGATGGGCGTGTTGGTGCCGAGGTAGCCCACGCGGTCGTACGCGTAGTCCCAGACGGCCTCCAGCGCCCGCGGGTTCTGCTGGAGCACGGGGTACTCGCAGTAGTGGATGAACCCGCCCGACGTGTACCGCGCGTACTCGGCCTCGAAGTCGAGCTTCTCGAACGGCGTCGGGCTCTTGCGGACGTCGTAGTGGAAGCTGTTCGTGTAGTAGTCCTTGTCGGTGATGTCGGGCACCGCGCCGAACCGCTCCCGGTCGAGGCGGCAGAACCGGTCGGTCAGGCTCTCGCTCGGCGTCGCGTAGACGCTGATCCGGTAGCCGAGCCGCGCCGTCCACCCGGCGGCGTGCGCGTGCAGGGACCGCAGCACGTCGAGCGTCAGCTCCTTGGCCCGCGGGTCGTGCTCCCAGGCGCCGCCGAAGAACGCGGCGGCGACCTCGTACAGCCCGATGTACCCGAGCGACACCGTGGCGCGGCCGTCGCGGAAGAGCCGGTCGACGTCGTCGCCGGGAGCGAGGCGCTCCCCGAACGCCCCGTGGACGTAGAGGATCGGCGCGTTGCCCGGCGTCGCCTCCTTGCAGCGCTCGATCCGGAAGACGAGCGCGTCGTGCACGGTCTCCAGGCGCTCGTCGAGCAGGCGCCAGAACGCGTCGAGGTCGCCGTCCGCCTCGAGCGCGATGCGCGGCAGGTTGAGCGTCACGACGCCCAGGTTCATGCGCCCCTCGGAGACGTTCCGGCCGTGCTCGTCCTGCCAGCCCTGGAGGAACGACCGGCAGCCCATGGGTACCTTGAACGACCCGGTGAGCTCGACGATCTTGTCGTACGACAGCACGTCCGGGTACATGCGCTTCGTCGCGCACTCGACCGCGAGCTGCTTGAGGTCGTGGTTGGGGTCGCCGGGGTCGAGGTTCAGCCCGCGGCGCAGCGTGAAGATGAGCTTGGGGAAGATCGCCGTGCGGCCCTCGCTGCCGAGGCCGCGGATGCGGATCTGGAGGATCGCGCGCTGGATCTCGCGCTCCAGCCAGCCCGTGCCGAGACCGAACCCGACCGACGTGAACGGCGTCTGCCCGTTCGACGTGAACAGGGTGTTGATCTCGTACTCCAGCGACTGCATCGCGTCGTAGATGTCCTTACGGGTCTTCTCGCGCGCGTACTCCTCGTGCGCGGACTCGTCGGCGATCCACCGGCGCGCGTCCGCGAGGTGCTTCTCCAGGTTGCGCTCGGCGTACGGGGCGAGGAGCTCGTCGATGCGGTTGACCGAGCACCCGCCGTACTGGCTGGAGGACACGTTCGCGATGATCTGGCTGATCTGCGCCGTCGCGGTCTGGATCGAGCGCGGCGGCTCCACCTGCGCGTTCCCGATCCGGAAGCCGCTCGACAGCATCGACCGGAAGTCGATGAGGCAGCAGTTCGTCATGGGCGCGTAGGGGTGGTAGTCGAGGTCGTGGTAGTGCAGGTCGCCCTTCTGGTGCGCGTTCGCGACGTGCGGCGGCAGCATCCGCAGCCCGATCGCCTTGCCCACGGTCCCGGCCGTGAGGTCGCGCTGGGTGTTGAAGACCTCGCTGTCCTTGTTCGCGTTCTCGTTGACGACCGTCGAGTCCTTGTCGAGCAGCCGCACGATCGAGTGGTTGAGGTCCGTCGCCCGGCTGCGCGCGAAGTCGCGCTGCACGCGGTAGTCGATGTAGGCGCGCGCGACGTCGTACTCGTGCGACTCGAGGAGCACGTGCTCGACGACGCCCTGGATCTCGTAGATCTTCACGGTCGCGTCGAACCGCGCGGCGATCTCCGCGTCGACCCGGTCGACGACCTCCGCCACGCGGCGGCGGTGCGTCGCCGTGAGGTCGCCGTGCACCTCCGCGAACGCCTTCGTCACGGCGGCGCGGATGCGGGCGTCGTCGAACGGCCGTCGCCGGCCGTCGCGCTTGAGGACCTCCAGCGTGGCGGTCGTGCGGTGCGGTGCTGCCTGGTCAAGCTCGATGGCGGTCATCGCTCGTCCCCTCTGCCCACCGGGTTCTCGCCGGCACGCAGGGGTTGCGCGACGGACCGTACCCCAACATGTGGGGTGTGAATCACGGCTGCGCCACCATATCTAGTCCGACGACCGCGTGTGACGGCGGACGACGGCGCGCCGCGGGACGCCGTCGAAGGTCAGGACGAAGGTCCCCCGCGGCCGGGACGTGCGGCCGCGCGCACGGGGGACTCCGCGCCGCCGGAGCCGGCCCCTGCGGCGCTAGCCTCGGGACGTGGCCCGACGTCCGCCCGGCTGGGTGCCGAACCAGCACGGCGCGTGGCCCATGCTCCTGCTGCCGTTCGTGGTCGGCACGGTGCGCGGCGTGCAGGACGCCGGGTTCCGTCCGGTGACCCTCGCGCTCGGCGCGCTCTGGCTCGTCGGGTACCTCGCCTACTCCGCGGCCGGGCTGTGGCTGAAGTCCCGCCGCCGGCCCCGCTACCGGCGCCCGATGCTCACGTACGGCGCGGCTGCGACCGTTCTCGGGACGGTCGTGCTCCTGCTCGACCCGGCGCTCGCGGCCTGGGCGCCCGCGTTCGTGCCGTTCCTCGCGCTCGGGCTGTGGGCGTCGGCGCGGCGCACCGAGCGGTCGGTCGCCGCGGGCGGCGCCCTCACGGTCGCCGCGTCGCTCATGACGGTCGTCGCCTACGCGGCGTGCCAGCCCGCGGGTGCGTCCGCCCTCGCCGTCCCGGCCGTCGTCTGGCTGGTCGCCGCGCTGCTCCTCGCGTACCTGTTCGGCACGGTGCTCTACGTCAAGACGATGATCCGCGAGCGCGGCGTGCGGTCGTACGTCGTCGCCTCGGTCGCGTACCACGCGGCGGTCACCCTCGCGGCGGGCGTCGTCGCCGTCGTGCACGACCCCACGTGGTGGTGGGCGACGGCGTTCCTCGCCGCCGCGACCGCCCGGGCGGCGGTGCTGCCGGGCCGACGGCTGAGCCCGCGGGCCGTCGGGACCGGGGAGATCGTCGCGACGGTGCTGCTGCTCGTCGTCGCGCTCGTCGTGCGTTAGGTCCGCTGTTCGGCAGGTCGTGCGGGGTTCGGCACCTCGTGCTGCCGAACGCGGACCGTGGGTGCCGAACGGTCGGAGGTGCCAGGTGGTTCACTGGCGCGATGGACGACGACGCGCCCCTCACCCTGCCCGCGCTCGGCGAGCGCGTCGAGGCGGTGTCGGCGCTGTACGCGCGCAAGTTCGGCGTCGACCGCGACCCGGACTGGTTCATGCTCAAGCTCACCGAGGAGGTCGGCGAGCTGACCCAGGCGTTCCTCGCCGCGACGGGGCGCACCCGCCCGCGCGGACGTGCGGGGACGCCCGGGCCCGACGGCGGAGCCTCGCCGCTCGCGGACGAGGTCGCCGACGTCCTGGCGCACCTGCTGCTGCTCGCGCGCTCCCAGGGCGTCGACGTCGAGGCGGCGGTACGGCGGAAGTGGCTCGCGTGGGAGGCCGACCTGCCCTGAGCGGGCGCACCGGCGCGGTCGCTAGGGTGGCGCCGTGACCGACCACCGCACCGACCCGCCCGTCGCCGCCGACGAGGTGACCACGCTGCGCGGCTTCCTCGACTTCCACCGCGACACGCTCCGCTGGAAGACGTCCGGGCTCGACGCCGCGGAGCTCGCGCACCGGCTGCGGCCGTCGTCGATGACGCTGGGCGGGCTGCTCAAGCACCTCGCGTTCGTCGAGTCGCAGTGGTTCTCGCAGGTGTTCCGCGGCGAGGAGCTCATGCCCCCGTTCGACACGGCGGACTGGGCCGACGACCGCGACTGGGACTGGACCTCCGCGGCGGGCGACTCGCCGGAGGAGCTGCGCATGCTGTTCGACCGGGCGGTCGCGGCGTCGGACGCGGTGCTCGACGCGGCGCTCGCGGACGGCGGGCTCGACCGGCTGAGCGCCCGCGCCGACCGGCACACGGGCGAGCGCTGGACGCTGCGCTGGATCCTCGTGCACCTGGTCGAGGAGTACGCGCGGCACAACGGTCACGCCGACCTGCTGCGCGAGGCGATCGACGGGACCGTGGGGGAGTAGCGCCGCGGTCGGTTGCCGCGGGGGCCGTCGCCCGGGACGATGGCGGACGTGACCGCCCCCGAGCAGCCCGCGCCCCGTCCGGTCCGTCCGCGCGTCGCCGCCGTCGCCCTGGTGGCGCTCGTCGTGCTGGGGGTGGGCCTGCTGCTCGCCGCGCTCTGGGTCGCGAGCCGCCCGACGTCGTTCGGCTGGTTCGCGTACGCGCCGGTCTCCGGGACGACGTTCGTCCCCGTGGGCGCGTACCCGCCGGGTGCCGCGGCGCTTCTCGCGGGAGCCGGAGCCCTGCTGGTGGGCGGGGCGGTCGGGTTCGTCCTCGGACGGCGCCGCGCCGCCCCGTCGCAGGAGACCTCGGCGCCCTCGCCAGCACCGTCCGACGGCCCCGGCCCCGGCTCCGCCCCGTCCGACGGTGGGACGGCGCCGACCGCCTGACGCGCCACCACTGACGCCCGGTCCCCGCACCCCGCGGAGGCCGGGCGTCGTCGTGTACCCACCGCCCGACGGCAGGGCACTCCTCCGCGGCCCCGCGTGCTCACCCGACGTCCCGGGCGGTGCTCCACCGCCGCCCGGGCCCGGATGGGTACCGGCCTCCGCGACGGACGGTGGAACCACCGACGACGACAGGAGGTGGATCGTGTACCAGCTCGGTACGACTCAGGCAGGGACCGTGCTCGCGACGACGGGAGCGATCGCGGGCTTCTACGTGATGGGAGCCTGGACGCTCGTCGTGGCGGGGCTCGCGCTCGTCATGACGGCGCGCGTCCTGCGCAGGCGGCTCGCGGAGCACCAATGAGCGCGGCGACGCTCCCACGGGTGGTGGTCGTGGTCCCGGCGCACGACGAGGCCGCGGCCCTGCCGACGACGCTCGCGTCGGTCCGGGCGCAGACGCGCCCGGTCGACCGGGTCGTCGTCGTGTCCGACCGCAGCACCGACGCGACGGTCGAGACCGCGCGCCGCCTGGGCGCCGACGTCGTCGAGACGGTCGGCAACACCGGCCGCAAGGCCGGGGCGCTGAACCAGGCGCTGCGCGGGGTGGAGGCGGAGAACGTCCTCGTGCTCGACGCGGACACGACCATCGCCCCGACGTTCGTCGAGGACGGCCTCGCCCTGCTCGACGCGCGCCCGGAGCTCGGCGCGGTCGGTGGTGTCTTCCGCGGCACCCCGCCGCGCTCGATGCTCGAGCAGCTCCAGTCCGACGAGTACGAGCGGTACGGCGTGCAGATCGACGTGACCGGGCGGACGTCCGTCCTCACGGGCACGGCCGCGCTCGTGCGGACCGAGGCGCTGCGGGCGGTCGCCGCCGCGCGCGGGGACCGGCTCCCGGGGCGGCGCGGCGACGTGTACGACGTCGGCGCCATCACCGAGGACTCCGAGCTCACCCTCGCGCTGCGCACGCTCGGCTACGAGCTCGCGTCGCCGGTGCGGATGTCCTGCACGACGGAGCTCATGCCGACGTGCCGTGACCCGCACCGCCAGCGCGTCCGCTGGTACAAGGGGATGCTCGACAACCTGCACGCGTACGGGTTCACGCGCGTCACTGCCCGGTACGTCGGGCAGCAGGCGATGCTCGTGCTGAGCACGCTCATGCTCGCGAGCCTCCTCGTCCTCACGGCGCTGACGGTCGTCGCGGGCACGTTCCGGGTGGTCCCGGCGTGGCTTGCCGTGGGCGGGGTCCTCGTGCTCGAACGGGTCGTGACGGTGTGGCGGAACGGGCCCCGGGGCCGGCTGCTCGCCGTGCTCGTGCTGCCCGAGCTGCTCTACGACCTGTTCCTCCAGGCGGCGTTCGTCCGGGCGTGCTTCCTCGCCGCGACGTCGCGCGACGCCGGGTGGCACCACGTGGCGCACGCGACCGCGTCCGGGAGCGCGACCGAGGACGCGCCCGAGACCGCTCCCGCGAGCAGCATCGAGAACTCCGACAGCCCGAAGCAGTTGACCTTGACGTGACGTCAACTTCTACCGTGGTCCCGGTGCCGCACGAGAGCACCACCGACGCACGGGAGGAGCGGGAGATGAGCACGACGGGCGCCCGCACGGCCGACTGGTCCATCCAGGAGGTCGCGCGCCTGGCCGGGACGACGAGCCGCACGCTGCGTCACTACGACGCGGTCGGGCTCCTCCCCCCGAGCCGGGTCGCGGCGAACGGCTACCGCCACTACGACGCCGACGCGCTCGTCCGGCTCCAGCGGATCCTGCTCCTGCGCGACCTCGGTCTCGGCCTCCCCGCGATCCGCGAGGCGCTCGACGGCCCGCCCGCCCGGCAGGGTGACGGGCCGCCGTCGGCCAGCGCCCGGCGGGAGGCCCAGGTGCGGGCGCTGCGCGGCCACCTCGGGTGGCTGCGGGCGGAGCGGCAGCGGCTGGCGCGGCAGATCGCGTCGGTCGAACGGACGATCACCACGATGGAAGGAGGTGGCGAGCTCATGGCGGACGACATGTTCGACGGGTTCGACCACACGCAGCACCGCGACGAGGTCGAGGCCCGCTGGGGGAAGGACGCGTACGCGCGGAGCGACACCTGGTGGCGGGGGATGTCCGACGACGACCGCGCCGTCTGGCAGGACCGCACGCGCGCGCTCGGAGAGGACTGGGCCGCGGCGGCCGCCCGGGGCGTCGACCCGGCGTCCGACGAGGCGCAACAGCTCGCGCGCCGCCACGTCGAGTGGCTCGGCGGCATCCCCGGAACCCCGGGTGCCGGCGCGGCACCGGTCAAGGAGTACGTCGTCGGCCTCGGCGAGATGTACGTCGCGGACGAGCGGTTCGCGAAGAACTACGGCGGCGTCGAGGGTGCGACGCTCGTGCGCGACGCCCTGCGCGTCTACGCGGACGCCCACCTGTAGCCCCGGGCCCGGGCCGGGACCTCCGGCCCGGGCACGATCCGTTCGACGTCACTAGCCTGGAACCCCGGCGGGACACGGCGCCCCGCCGCCGCCAGGAGGCAGCCATGGCCACGACGTCGACGTCCACCGGCCCGGCCACGACCCGCAACGTCGCCCTCGTCGGGCACAGCGGCTCGGGCAAGACCACGCTCGCCGAGGCGTTCCTCCACCGTGCGGGCGCCGTCCCGCGCCCGGGTTCCGTCGCGGAGGGCACGACCGTGTGCGACCACGAGCCCGAGGAGGTCGCGCGCGGCATCTCCGTGAGCCTCGGCGTCGCGCACCTCGACTGGCGCGTGCCCGACGGCACGACCTACCAGGTCACGCTGCTCGACACGCCCGGCTCGCCCGACTTCGCGGGGTCCGTGGACGCGGCGCTCGCGGTGGCGGACCTCGCGGTCGTGGTGGTGAGCGCCGTCGACGGGGTGCAGTCGGGCACGGAGGAGGTCTGGCGACGGTGCGACGAGGCGGGGATCCCCCGCCTCGTCGTCGTCTCCCAGGAGGACCGCGCGCGGGCGAGCTTTCGCACCGTCCTCGCCGCGCTCCGGGCCGTGTTCGACGCGCCGTTCGCGCCGCTCGAGCTCCCGCTCGGGGAGGAGCAGACGCTGCACGGCGTGGCCGACGTCCTCACCGAGCGCGCCCGCGAGTACGGCGGCGGGGGGCAGGGGGTCTGGCAGGGCCACGACGAGGAGGTCCCCGCCGACGTCCGCGACGAGGAGCACGCGCTGCACGACGAGGTCGTCGAGGAGATCGTCACGCACGACGACGACCAGCTCGAGGCCTACCTCGGCGGCGACGAACCGGGCCCGGCCGACCTGGAGCGCACGCTCGCGCACGAGGTGCTGGCGGGCGAGGCCGTGCCGGTGCTGCTCGCGTCCGCCGTCACCGGCGTCGGGGTGGACCGGGTCCTCGACCTCGTGTGCGAGCTCGGGCCGTCCCCCGCGGACCGCCCGGCCGTCGTCGCGCTGCCCGACGCCGCCGGGTCGGGCGAGGCCGTGACGTCCGAGGTCGTGGCCGACCCCGCGGGCGACGCGCTCGTCCACGTCTTCCGGACCGTCGTCGACCCGTTCGTCGGGCAGGTGTCCGTGTTCAAGGTGCTGTCCGGGACCGTCGCGACGGGCGACCGGCTCGTGAGCACCGCGACCGGCGCGGACGACCGCGTCCACGGGCTCTTCCGGCTGCGCGGCCGCGAGCACCTGGCCGTCGACCGGGTCGTCGCGGGCGACGTCGCCGCCGTCGCGAAGCTCTCCGCCGCGTCGACCGGCACGCTCCTCGCGGGCCGCCGGATGCCCGTCGCGGCGCGAGACCTGCCACCCCGGCCACCGGTGTACACGCTCGCGCTGCGGCCCGTGTCGCAGTCCGACGACGACAAGCTGTCCGCCGCGCTCACCCGGCTGCGCGCCGAGGACGCGACGCTGCACGTCGACCTCACGGGCTCCCAGGCGGTCCTCGGCGGTCTCGGGGACACGCACCTCGCCGTCGCCGTCGAACGGCTCGAACGGTCCTTCGGCGTCCGCGTCACGACCGAGCCCGTCGAGGTCGCCTACCGGGAGACGATCACGCGCGCCGTCGAGGTCGAGGGACGCGTGAAGAAGCAGTCCGGCGGGCACGGGCAGTTCGCCGTCGTGCAGCTGCGCGTCTCCCCGCTCCCGCGCGGCGAGGGGTTCGCGTTCGTCAGCTCCGTCGTCGGCGGGTCGGTGCCGCGCCAGTACCTGCCCGCGGTCGAGCGCGGCGCCCGCGAGGCCATGGAGAGCGGCGGACCGCACGGCTATCCCGTCGTGGACCTGCGCGTCGAGGTCCTCGACGGCAAGGCGCACTCCGTCGACTCGTCCGACATGGCGTTCCGCACCGCGGGCGGCGTGGGGGTGCGGGAGGCGCTCGCCACGGCCGGGACGGTCGTGCTCGAGCCCGTCTCCGCGGTGACCGTGACTGTCCCGCCCGACGCGCAGGGCGACGTCATGGGCGACCTCTCCGCGCGGCGCGGCCACATCACCGCGACCGACTCCCTGCCCGACGGCCGCGTGCGCGTCGACGCGCTCGTGCCCGAGGCCGAGCTGACCCGCTACGTCCTCGACCTGCGCTCGATCACCGGCGGGCGAGGGTCGTTCACGGCCGCGCCCGACCGCTACGAGGTGCTCCCCGGCGGCGTCGGGGCGAGTCGCTAGGGACGGCCTTCTCGACGGGTGGTGCTCACGGCAGCGAGGTGGTGCGACCAGAACGGGTCGGAGCGCCAGCCCTGCGGGATGCCCATACCTGCGAGCGGCACGTCGGGGTGCTGGTCGAGGAGGAGGCCCAACCGCCGAGCCCACGAGGAGCGAGGTGACACCACCGCCAGAACGCTCTGGAGCGAGGCCAGTACCGGATAGAGGCGTTTGCGGCGATCAGACGACGAGAGGACCTCCTCGTCGGTGAGCCACCGAACCGAGGACGAGGTCGGGATCGCGGGGTAGACGCCGAGGCCGACGTTCCAGAGCCGCCCGTGATGAGCGCAGACGTTCCGCACCCGTACGTACGTGCGCAGCCAGGACAGCAGCAATGGGCCGGGAAGGCCCAGCGGGCGCGCCACCCGGCCGACGTCGGAGGCGCGACGCAAGTTGCCGACGAGGCCAGACAGCTGTCCCAAGGTGAGCGTCTCGACCATCAGCCACGACGGCGGCAGAGCTGGTTCGCCGTAGGTCGTCAGGTAGTGCTCCAGCGCAGAGGCATGAGCGAGGTCGCCCCAAGCGCTCTCGGGTGCGCTCGCCAGCCGGTCCTCACAGGTCTTCCGGACCATCTCCAAGAACCGCTGATGCCGACGCTCGTCCCTGAAGTGCTCCGGCTCGCGGTACCACGAAGGACCACCGCGGTGCACGGACATGTGGTCGGTGAGACTGGACCGCGACCTCGATGCGCTCCAGGGCGTCCATGACGAGCAGACGGAGCTTGCGGTCGAAGACGTACAGGTCGAGCACCTGGTCGAACGTCGTTCCGCCGCGCAGCGCCTCGGCGCCCGGTTCCTTGCGGAAAGGGATGAGGTACGGCGAGAACCGGTAGTAGCCCACGTGGCGGACGTACCGGGCGGCGCGCTCCGGCTCCGGGACGACGAGCCCGCGCTCGATCATCCTCGCCACCAGCTCGTCGTGCGTGAGCGCTGGCTTGGCGTAGCGGTGCGGCCCCCGAGGTCGCGTCGGTCGTGCTGGCATCTGCTCTCTTCGCCCCCCGCGCAGAGAAAATCCCCCGGGTTGCGCATCGTTGAGAGGCGTGGGGGATGTCGTGATCCCGACCCTATCGTCCTCGAGGACGGCGGACAAGGGCGGCGGTCGCCGGTGCCTCACCACGCGCTGCCGGGCGCCGACCGCCCGCGCTCAGCGGCGCGGCACGACGATCGGCGCGCCGCCGCCGGGGTGGTCGACGACCTCGACGGGGTAGTCGTAGACGCCGCTCAGCAGCTCGGCGGTGAGGACGTCGCGCGGACCGCCGTCGGCGACGACGCGCCCGCCCGCGAGGACGGTGACCTGGTCGGCGTACGCGGCCGCGAGCGAGAGGTCGTGCACGACGACGACCACCGCACCGCCCGCGGCGGCGTGCGCCCGGGCGAGCTGGAGCACGAGCTCCTGGTGCTTGAGGTCGAGCGCGGCGGTCGGCTCGTCGAGCATGAGGAGCGCGGTGCGCTGCGCGAGCACGCGCGCGAGCGCGACGCGGGCCTTCTCGCCGCCGGACAGCGAGGTGAAGTGCCGGTCGGCGAGGTGCTCGACGTCGGTCGCGGCGAGCGCCTCGGCGACCGCGGCGTCGTCGTCGTCCTCGAAGGGGGTGCCGCGCCACGGCGAGCGGCCCATGCGCACGACGTCCACGGCGGTGAACGGGAAGCTCAGCGAGACCTGCTGGAGCATGACCGACCGGCGCAGGGCGAGCTCGGTCGGGGTCCACGCGGCGAGCGGGCGGCCGTCCACGGTGACGTCCCCGGCCTCGGGGCGCAGGTCGCCGGTGAGGACGCCCAGCAGCGACGACTTCCCGGCCCCGTTCGGGCCGAGCAGCGCGCGGACCTCGCCCGCGCGCACGTCGACCGACACGTCCCGCAGGATCGGCGCCTCGCCCAGGGTGAGGGACACGCCGTGCGCGGCGGTGACCACGTCGCCGGGCACGGCCGGCCGGGGGAGGCGGGGCCGCCGTCGGGCGCCGGTGACGGCGGTGCGCAGCGCGCCGAGGAACGACGACCCCTCGTGGCGCAGGTCGCTCATGCCCAGCCTCCCTGGCGCGAGCGCGTGCGGCGCAGCAGGTAGAAGAAGAACGGACCGCCGACGAGCGACGTGATCATGCCGAGCGGCAGCTCGACGTTCGCGACGGCGCTGCGCGCGAGGAGGTCGGCGGCGAGCAGCACGACGGCGCCGCCCAGCACGGACGCGGGGACGAGCGTGCGGTGGCTCGGCCCGCACACCATGCGCACGAGGTGCGGCACGACGAGCCCGACGAACGCGATGATCCCCGTGAACGCGACCCCGGCGGAGACGAGCAGCGCGACGAGGACGATGACGAGCTGGCGCAGCCGCTCGACGTCGACCCCGAGGTGCTGCGCGGCGCGCTCGCCGAGCGCGAGCAGGTCCATCCTGCGGCGCACGAGCATCGCGCCGGTGACGCCGACGACGGCGATCGGCAGGACGACCGCGACGGACTGCCACGTCGCGCCGCCGAGCGAGCCGAGCTGCCAGAAGACGATCTGCTCGCGCGCGGCCGGGTCGGCGACGAACGTGAAGAACGCGAGCATCCCGCCCGCGAACGCGTTGACCGCGATGCCCGTGAGCACGAGCGTCACGACCTCGGTGCGACCGCCGGCGCGCGCGAGCGCGTAGACGACGAACGTCGTGACGAGCCCGCCGGCGAACGCCGCCGCGGCGACCCACGTGCCGGGCACGAGCGCGCCCGCGGTGACGATGACCGCGCACGCGCCCACGGCCGCGCCCGAGGACACCCCGATGACGCCCGGCTCGGCGAGCGGGTTGCCGAACACGCCCTGCATGAGCGCGCCCGAGCACGCGAGCGCCGCGCCCACGACGATCGCCAGGACGACGCGCGGGAACCGCACGACCCACAGCGCGTTCTCGCCCTGCGGGTGCGACGGCATGGGTCCCCAGTCGAGCCCGACGTGGTGCGCGAGCGAGCCGAGCACCTCCGCGGGCGACACCGGCACCTGGCCCGTCATGCCGGACACGACGGTGAGCACCGCGAGCGCCACGCCCAGCCCGACCATCAGCCACCGGGCGGCGTGGCGGCGCTGCCGCCCGACGGCGGGCCCCACCCGGGCGGGCCGACCACCGGGGCGCGGGGCGCCGTCGGGCACGGGGGCGCCCTCGGGACCGGGCGCGTCCTCGGGCGTGCCGAGAGGGCGGGTGGCGGGCGCGCTCACGACGCCGGGAGCTCCGGCGCGGGCACGCCGTAGAAGGCCTCGACGAGCGACGCGATCGTGGACCCGGTGCGGGGGCCGAACGTGAGCAGGCGCGAGCCGTCCATGTCGACGACGCGGCGCGCCTCGCCCGCGGGCGTCTGCGCGAGGCCGGGGATCGCCATCATGGCGTCGAGTCCGCCCATCGACGCGAGCCCGTCGGTCATGACGAGGTAGGCGTCGGGCGCGGCGCTGATGATCGCCTCGCTCGTGACCGGCGCGTACTGCTGCGTGAGGCCGATCGCGGTCCCGGCGTCCTCGCCGCCGATCTCGCGGATCAGGTCGTCGGCTCCGGAGCCGGGCCCGAAGAGCATCTTGATGTTCGACCCGCGCAGGTAGAGGAACGCGACGCGGGGCGTCCCGGTGTCCTGCGGCACCGCGGCCAGGGCCCCGCAGATCTGCCGGTCCGTGCGCTCGACGAGCGCCTCGCCCTGCTCGGGCACGCCCAGCGCGGTCGCGACCGCGCGGATCCGGTCGTCGACGCCGTCGAGCGTGCGGGCCTCGTCGAAGTACACGACGGGGATGCCCGAGCTCTCGAGCTGGCCGCGCACGTCGTCGGTGAGGATCGTCGCGTCGGTGAGGATCACGGACGGGTCGAGCCCGAGGATCGCCTCGACGTCGAGCGCGTGGCCGGCGCCCGTGACGACGGGGACGTCCGCGGCCTCGGGGAAGCCGGTCGGCAGGTCGCGGCCCACGACGTTCGCGCCCAGCCCCAGGCTGTAGACGATCTCGCCGAGCGTCCCGTACAGGTCGACGGGGATGATGCGGCTCACGTCGGTGATCTCGACCTGGCGCCCGTCGACCGACTCGACCGTCACCGGGAGCTGCGGGGCGGGCGCCTCGGCGACCGGGTGGATCGCGTCGTCGGCGAACGTCGCGCTCGTGGGCCCGGTGGGGAACGACGCGGGGTCGACGTCGGAGCCGCCGCCCGCGGCCCGGGACTCCTCGAGCGTCGTGCAGGCGGGCGCCGTGGTCGTCGGGGTGTCGGTCGGGGTCGCCTCGACGGGCTCCGCGTCCTGGCTCGCCGCGGCCGACGGCGTCGCGGGCGGCTCGTAGGGGAGCGGCGCGCACGCGGCGACCAGGCCCAGCAGGACGACGGCGCCCGCCCCGGCCAGCGCGGTCACGGTCCGGCGTGCGCGGCGGGGCGCGGCACCCGGCGTGCCTGCGGGCGACGTCGGGCGGCGCGGCGACGAGCCGGGGTACGGCGCAGGGCGGGCAGCGTGAGGCATGGGGAGTACTCCAGGAAGCGGTCCGAGGGCGCGGCCGCCACGGCCGCCGCCACCAGGTAAGACGAGCCTAACCTGACCCGAGGACGTTTCTCGACCGCCGACGAGGTAACACGCCTCACGCCGCGCGCGGTCGCCCGCTCCCCGCCCGCCGCCCGGAGCCTGCCCGCCCGCCCCCGGCGAGCATCGGGTTCTGGCCCGTCAGTCGGATCAGACGAGCCGCAACCGCATGGTCGACGGAGCCGGGATGGTGGGCGCGGCCGATCCAAGGGCTACGGGTGGGCGGCGCCGAGGTCTGCGAAGAGGTCGCTGTTGAGGCGGAAGGCGTGCTTGGCCTCGGCGACGGTCTCGTCGAGCTGCTCGGGCGCGAGGACCAGGGCGTCGAGGCGCTCGCGGTAGACGTCCTTGAACGGCTTGGACTTGGGGATCTCGACGAACGTGTAGAAGGCGAGGCCGTCGCCGGAGAGCCCGTAGTGGCGCTCGAGCATGCGCTTGATGATCTGCCCGCCCGAGAGGTCGCCGAGGTAGCGCGTGTAGGCGTGCGCGGCGTATGCCGGCAGCGACCCGCCGACCGTGCGCAGGCGGGCGACGTAGCGCTCGGTCGCGGGGTGGATCGTCACGCGCTCGGCCCAGTCGGGGCCCACGAGGAACGTGAGGTCCTTCTCGATCTCGGGCGTGCGCGTCAGCTCGTCGAACACGAGGCTCGCGCCCTGGGTGTCGTCGCGCATCGCGGCGCTCGCGTCCTCGAGCGCGCCGTAGATGGCCCACTGCTGGGCGGCGAGGTCGGCGTACGCGGCGACGTCGAGGCGCCCGGACATGAGCCGCTCGACGAACCCGGAGCCCTCGGCCTGCTCGTGCTCGGGGCGCGTGCCCTCGCGCAGCCGCTGCGACAGCGGGACGGACTCGTCGGCGCGGTGGAGGTCGTGGGTGAGGGCAGTCACGGGGTGGCTCCTGCGGGTGCGTCGGGGCGGGACAGCACGTCCTGACGCCGTGTCATGACGATGCGTCAGGAACTGTAACCCACAGAGGTGAGGCTTGCCTATCCTCTGTCCGTCATCGGCCGCGCCGAGCGGGCAGGACGTCAGCCCGCGAGCGCGGGCGAGGTCGCGTCGGCCCCCACGGCGCGCAGCACGAACGCCTCCGTCGCCTCGATCGCCTGCTCGCGCGCGGCGGGGTCGTCGGGCACGAGCCGCCCGGACAGGCACGCGTTGACGAGCTGGACGGTCGTGTCGATGTCCTGCGCGGGGAACTCGCCCGCCTCGATCCCCGACCGGACGATGCGGCGCAGGATCGCCTCGACGAGCTCGGCGTGCTCGCGCAGCCGCTGGCGCGTGGTGCGCGAGAGCACGGTGCGCAGGTCCGGCCCCGGCGCGAGGTGGAAGATGCGCTTGAGCTGGGCCTGCTGGCGGATGTACGTGCGCAGCTGCTCGACCGGGTCGTCCACGTGCTCCAGCGCGCGCTCCAGCGTCCCCACGTACTGCTCCGTCTCGTGGGTGATGAACCCGAGGAGCAGGGCCTCCTTGTCGGGGAAGTGGTTGTACACCGCGGTGCGGCCGACCCCGGCGGCGGCGGCGATGTCCGCGAGCGAGATGGCGTCGAAGCCCCGGTCCATCATGAGGGTCGAGAGCGCCGCGAAGAGCTTCTGCCGGGTCTGGGCGCGGTGCTCGTGGAGGGACCCTCCGATGATCTTGGGCATGCTGACATCATAGGCAGGTCGTGTCAGAACGCTAATCCCCGACGATCCGGGCCCCGGGAAGGGCGCTGCGCCGTCTGGCACACTGCCGCCATGGACACGACCGCGTCGCCCGAGGGCGTCCCCGCCCCGGACCCGGAGTTCCCGCCCGTCCCCGCGGACACCAAGGACTGGACGTGGGTCATGGAACGGCCGTGCCCCGAGTGCGGGTTCGTCGCCCGCGAGGTCACGCCCGACCGCGTGGGCGCCGTCGTGCGCGACGCCGTCCCGCGCTACGTCGCGGCCCTGGGCCGCCCCGACGCGCGGACCCGCCCCGACCCGACGACGTGGTCGGTGCTCGAGTACGCCGCGCACGTCCGCGACGTCTTCTCCGTGTTCGACGTGCGCGTGCAGTCCATGGTCGAGGGCGACGACCCGCGGTTCGCCAACTGGGACCAGGACGCGACCGCGGTCGCGGAGGACTACGCGCACCAGGACCCGGCCGTGGTCGCGCGCGAGCTCCGGATCGCGGGCGACCGCGTCGCGGGCCGCTTCGACGCGCTCGTCCCCGACCAGTGGGAGCGTCCCGGCCGGCGCTCGAACGGGTCGGTCTTCACCGTCCGGACGCTGGGGCAGTACTTCGTGCACGACGTCGTCCACCACCTCCACGACGTCGGCGCCTGACGCCCGCGGGGTCCCGGTGAGCGGACCCACGCTCGTGACACCGCCGTAACACCGTCGCCTCCGGGGCGCTCTACGTTCCGGTCATGGACGCCCCCGTCGCCGGCCTGGTGCCGGACGCGCACGCCGGTGCGCACCTGCTCGCGACGCCCCGCTCGCGCGGCGCGGTCCGCACGCCCGTGGACGCGCTCGCGCGCGCCTGGTTCGTCGGCGCGGCCTGGACGACCCCGCCGGGCGGCGGGGGAGCGGCGCGCCCCATGGCCGGTGCGCGGTTCCGTGGCGTGGTGCCCGACGGCGTCGTCGCACCGGGCGAGCTGCGCCTCGCCGAGGGCGCGCGCGCCGTCGGGCCCTTCGCGCTCACGCCGCCGCAGACGCAGGCGCTCGGCCTCGCGGGCGGGGGCGCCGAGGCGTTCGCGCTCCACGTCGACCACCCCGACGCGCGGCTCGCGCCCCGCGCGCGGACCGGCGCCTGGGCCGACACGTCGACCGGCACGTCGACCGGCACGTCGACCGGCACGTCGACCGGCTCCCTGACCGACGACCGCGACGGGCTGGTGCGCGCGTTCCCGGCAGGCCTGCCGCAGGGGCTCGAGCTCCGCGTGCTGGGCTGGGCCGTCGCCGCGGCCCGGCGCGTCGGCGGCGCGGTCGTCGCGGACGGCCGGACCGTGCTCACGCCCGACCCGGCGTCGGGCGTCGACCTCACGCTCTACAGCGCCCACGTGCTCGGGCCCGACGACGCGCTCGGCGTCCTGCGCACGACGGTCCCCGGCGCGGGGGTCGTCGCGGTGCGGCCGGGCGCGGACGGCCTCGCGGAGTACGTGCTGTCGGGCGAGACGCCGTACGACGGCGAGGTGCGGCTCGAGGCCCGACGCGTCGCGCGGGTCCCGCTCGCGCTCGACGGCCTCGACTGGCGCGAGCACGGGCCGCACGCCTACCGCCTCACGTGGGTGCCGACCGAGCCGGACGAGCTCGCGGTCGAGCGGCCCTCGGGGCTGCACGTCATCGCGCGTTCGCGTGCCCGGGTGCTGCTCGCCCGGCTCGCGGCGATGCTCCAGGGCCGGCTCGCGGGGACGCTCGTCGACGACGGCGGGTTCGTCGTGCGCGACCTCGACCTCGACGAGCGGCTCTCCCCGGCGGCGGCACCGTCGGCGCGGTTCTGGGTCTGAGGGCGTGCGCACGGGCCGCGCCGCGGGGTCGGACGGGCCTGGCTCGCGGCGAGGCCTGTCCACAGAATTCATCCACAGGCCTGTGGGCGGCGTGGGAACGGCGCGGGCCGTCCTGTGGACGAACCTGTGGTGATCCGGCCGGCCCAAATGACAACGGTGGGAACTCTTGCAGACCCCCGGGCCGAGGACTACAAACGTCCGTAACGGCCCGGACGGGCGCACACGGACGACGGGGTTCCGGCACGCATCACGCAGGGGTCTGAGGGCCTCGCCAGGACCGCACGACGTCTCGCCGCGCACGCGAGGGCACGGCCGACCGGAGAACGGTGGACGACCCGCCACCCCCTGCTGCGGGGCTGCGCGCGACGGCGCAGGTTCCTACCGGACCCGGAAGGCCGACCGCGATCGGCGTCACCGCACCTGCCCGGGCACCCGGGCGGACGCGAGGGCGCCGGGCCGCCACGTCGCGAGCGGCGCCCCGACGGGCCACCCGGCCCGACCGCCCCGGGGTCGCGCGGACACGGCGAGGCCCCTCGGAATCCTGCTCCGAGGGGCCTCGTCCCCATTCTCCCGCGGGCACGGCCCGACGCGAAGACCGTCGACAGGCGCAGGACGGCTCCGCCCCGCGCGCCTACGCTCGTGCCATGAGCAACCTCGAGACCCGGCCCGAGGAGTGCGTCTGCTCGGCGGGCGCGCCCCACGACGACGGCGGAGGCGCCGCGGTCGAGATCCTCGAGCACCGCGACGTCCCGCTCGGGGGCACCCGGGCGATGCGGGTGCGGCGCACGATCCCGCAGCGTGCGCGGTCGCTCGTCGGCGCATGGTGCTTCCTCGACCACTACGGGCCCGACCCGCTGCCCGCGATCGGCGACGGCACCGACGGCATGCAGGTGCCGCCGCACCCCCACACCGGGCTCCAGACGGTCACGTGGCTGTTCGCGGGGGAGATCTTGCACCGCGACGCCGTCGGGTCGCTCCAGACGGTGCGGCCCGGCGAGCTCAACCTCATGACCGCGGGCCGCGGCATCTCGCACTCGGAGGAGTCGCCGCGCGGCGAGCGCCCCCCGGTCCTGCACGGCGTCCAGCTCTGGGTCGCGCTCCCGGGCGACCGCCTCGCGGACCCGCCCGCGTTCGAGCACCACGCCGACCTCCCCGTCGCCACGGTCGACGGCGCGCGCGTGCAGGTCTTCCTCGGCGCGCTCCGCGTGGGCGGCGCCGCCCTGCGCTCGCCCGCCACGACGTACACGCCGATCGTCGGGGCGCAGCTCGATCTGGCGCCCGGCGCACGCGTCACGCTCGACGTGGACCCGACGTTCGAGCACGGCCTCCTCGTCGACGAGGGCGTCGTGCGGCTGGAGGGCTCGCCCGTGCCGCCGTCGTCGCTGGGGTACGTCGAGCCCGGCCGCACGACGCTCGTCGTCGAGGCGGGGCCGGACGCCCCGGCGCGGGCGGTGCTCGTGGGGGGCGAGCCGTTCGGCGAGGACATCGTCATGTGGTGGAACTTCGTGGGCCGCTCGCACGACGACGTCGCGCGCGCCCGCGCGGACTGGCAGGCCCAGCTCGTCGTCACGGGGGACCAGGGTCCGAACCGCGGCGGCACCCGGTACGCCGACGGCGCGCGCGAGCGCCGCTACGGCGAGGTCGTCGGGTACGACGGCGGACCCCTGCCCGCGCCCGCGCTGCCCGACGTCCGCCTGCGCCCGCGCACCCGGCCCGCCACGCCGCCGCGCCGGTAGGCCGCGCCAGTAGACTGCCGCGCATGGCCAAGAACACCACGCCCGACTTCGTGCTGCGCCCGTTCGAGGGGCTCCCCGGCGAGACCGACTGGGTCGCGATGCGCGAGGTCGTCCCCTCGGCCACCGCGACCGCGCGCACGACCGCCGAGCACGGGGCGCGCGACGTCCTCGTCGTGACGGTCCTGCCTGCCGGCTGGGCCGCGCTGCACCGTCAGGACGGCACGATCCTCCTCGCCGTCCAGACCCTCGCCGGCTCGGGCGACACGAGCCGCGACCTCGCCGCCGCGCTCCTCGAGGCGATCGACGCCGAGCCCGGCACGTCCATCGAGACGAGCGCCCTGCCCGACGCCGGCCCGCGCCTGCAGGACGTGCTCGACCTCTCCGTCCCGTTCGACGTCACCGTGCACGAGGACTTCGCGTTCTGGCTCGACCCGTCGGCGGAGATCACGCCCGACCTGCGGGCCTCGCTCGACCAGGCGGCCGAGTCGATGGTGCCCACCGTCAAGCTCGACGCCGTCGAGTCGGCGTACTGGTGCCGCATGTCGCGCGAGTTCTTGCGCTGGGCCCGCCCCGAGCCGGAGGACGCCCTCATCGACGCGATCTCGCGCCTGCACGCGAAGCGCGAGTCCGGCCTCGCGGGCGGCAAGTTCGTCGGCGCCTTCCGGTCGAGCGGCCTGCTCGTCCCCGTGTGGGAGCTGCCCCGCGGCACGGAGGCGGACGAGCTGGAGGGCCCGGTCGCGGAGCTCGACGCGCGGCTCACCGAGGCGCTCGCGGTCACGGAGCCGCTCGACGCGAACGAGCGCCGTGCGCGCGCGGGCATCGTGTCCCGGCAGGTCACGCTCCGCTGACCCCGCGCATGCTCTGCTGATCCAGAGCCCCCGCGCGAGCGCACGACGCGGGAGCGTGACCACGCCGAGAGCCCGCCGACGCCCCTGTCGGCGGGCTCTCGCGTCGAGTAGGATCCGGGAGACCTGGGAACGCAGCCCGGTCGTCCTGCGGAGATCCCGAGCGGATCCGCTGGTGGAACGACGACACATCTGCGGCCAACTCTTTGCACTACTAGGCTGGACGGCGTGAACGCGGACCATCGGTCGACCGATACGGGGAAGAACACGGGGAGTGCCCCCACGAGCACGGCGAGCACGCCGCCGACGTACCTGTCGGCGTCCGGCACGCGGGCGCGCACGCCGCGCCCCGTGGCCGGTGACGGGCGCACGGGCCGCGCCGTCCGCCAGCGCGTCGCGGTGATCATCCCCGCGAAGGACGAGTCCCGCCGCATCGCCGCCACCGTGCGTGCCGCGAAGGCCATCCCGCACGTCGACCTCGTGCTCGTCGTCGACGACGGGAGCGAGGACGACACCCAGCACGTCGCGCGCGAGGCGGGCGCCGTCGTCGTGCGGCACTCCCACAACCGCGGGAAGGCCGCGGCCATGGAGACGGGCGCCGCCGTCGTCGCGATGCGCGACGCGGCCGACCGCCCGCCGCGCCTCCTGCTCTTCATCGACGGCGACCTCGGCGAGACCGCGGTGAACACCGCGCCGCTCGTCGCGCCCGTGCTCGACGGGTACGCCGACGTCGCCATCGCGCTGCTCCCGCCGCAGCCGGGCGCGGGCGGCCGGGGGATCGTCGTGGGGGCCGCGCGCCGCGCGATCCAGTCCCTCACGGGGTGGACCCCGACGCAGCCTCTCTCCGGGATGCGGTGCCTCACGCGCGAGGCGTTCGAGGCCGCGACGCCGCTCGCGCGCGGCTGGGGCGTCGAGACGGGCATGACGATCGACCTGCTCCGCAAGGGGTACGTGGCGGTCGAGGTGCCGTGCGACCTGCGCCACCGCGCGTCGTCGAACGACCTCAAGGGCCAGCTCCACCGCGCCGCCCAGTACCGCGACGTGCTGCTCGCGGTGAACGCTCGCAAGATGCGCTCGGCCGTCGACCGCGTGCGCGCGGGCGACCACTGATCGAGGCGGCGCTCAGGGCGTCGGCGTGCGGACCATGCCGTGCACGACGGGACCGTCGTGCACCTGCGTGCTCGCGGTGCGCACGAAGCCCAGCCGCTCGTAGAAGGTGACGTTGCGCGCGTCGGAGGTCTCGAGCGCGACGGGCGCGTCCCCGAGGGCGGGGTCGCGCAGGGCGGCCCGGCACGCCGCGCTGCCGAGCCCGGTGCCCTGGAGCGACGGCAGGACCCCCACCGTCGCGAGCGTCCACGCGTCCGGCGGGGACGGCGGGAGCTCTGCGGCGCCCACGGCCTGCAGGCGCGGGCCGTGCAGCGCGGCGACGCGCTCCTGGACGTCATCGGGGGGAGCGGGGGCGTCGGGCGGCATGAGCGCGACGACGGCGTCCGCCGGGTCGTGGACGACCACGATCCCGTGCGCGAGGGCGTGCTCGAGGTAGATCTCCTGGAGCGCGGCGAGGCGCTCGGGGTAGCCGTCCTCCGGGACGGCCCAGCGGGTCCAGGGGTAGTCGTGGAACGCGGCGGCGAGGGTGCGGGCCGCGGTGGGGACGTCGGCGGCGGTGGCTCGACGGAACGTCGGCGTCATGGTGCGGTGCCTCTCGGGGTCGGGTCGGGCTGGGGCTCGATCGCACCGGTGCGGGCGATCTGCTCGAGGGTGCGCACGTGCTGCCGGAACGCGTCGAGCCCGCGGTCGCTGATGCGGACCCACGTGCGCGTCCGGCGTCCGGCGGCCTCCTTGCGGATCTCCACGAGGCCCGCGTCGGAGAGCGCGGTGAGGGCCTGGGAGAGGGACGAGTCGCTCAGCTCGACCAGGTCGGCCAGGAAGCGGAAGTCCGCGCTCTCGACGTTCGCCAGGGCGGCGAGGATCGAGAAGCGCACGGGCGAGTGGATGAGCGCGTCTAGGCCCTTGCGCGGGTGGCTCACCGGCGTGCGCTCGCGAACGCGCACGCCGCGAACGGGGAGGCGGCGACCACACCGGCGACGACCCACCAGGCCGGCGTCGTCGCGCCGACGAGCTGGAGCGCCGGGTCGAGCATGACGAAGTACAGCACCGCCCAGGTGATGAGGGCGATGCCCATGTCGCGCACCCAGTGCCGGGGCGCCGTCCGGTGGTGCCGCGCGACGGCGGACCACAGCAGGGCGAGGACGACCACGAGCACCGTGGTGGCGGGCCACCACGGTGCGTCGAGGACGTCGATCGTGATCGTGTACGCGAGGGCGGCGACGGCGTGCCCGACGCTGAGCCAGGGGTACCAGCGGGTCGCGCGGTGGGCCTGGGCGGCGACCTCCTCCGCCTGGCCGAGCTGACGACGGGCCTGCTCCGGGGTCATGGAGTTTTGGATCATGCAATCACTTTAACACTCCTAAAGTGGTTGCTGTCCACCCGACGCGGTGTCCTCCCGCATCTCCTCGAGCGGGCGGTTCGCCGTCTCGGGCAGCGCGCGGAGCACGAGCACGAACGACGCTGCCGCGAACACCGCGTAGAGGGCGTAGCTGCCGGGGAGCGACAGGTCCCGGAGCGAGGGGAACGTGAGGTTGACGGCGATGCCCGCCGCCCAGTTCGCGGCGGCGGCGAGCGACGCCGCGCGGGCGCGCAGCAGGTTGGGGAACATCTCCCCGACGAGGATCCACACCACCGGGCCCCACGAGACGGCGAAGGCCACGACGAAGACGTTCGCCGCGACCAGGGTCACGACGCCCCACGCGTCGACGAACGCGACGCCGTCCGCGGTCTGCTGCGCCTGGGCGAACCCGGTCGCCATGACGGCCAGGGCGACCGTCATGCCCACCGACCCCACGAGCAGGAGGCGACGCCGACCCACGCGGTCGACGAGGAAGATCGCGACGACGGTCGCCGCGACGTTGACGAGCGACGTGAGGGCCGAGAGCCAGAAGGCCTGCTGCTCGCCGAAGCCCACCTGCGCCCAGAGCGACGTCGAGTAGTAGAAGATGACGTCGATCCCGACCAGCGCCTGGAGCGCGGCGAGCGCGATCCCCAGCCAGACGATGGGCTTGAGGCGGCCCGGGCCGGAGAACAGGTGGGACCACGCCGGCCGCGCCTCGTGGAGCGTCCCCTCGATGGTCGCGACGCCCAGCAGCGCGTCGCCCTCCGGGACGCGGTGGAGGCGCCGCAGCGTGCGGGCGGCGCCGTCCCGGTCGCCGCGCATCACGAGGTACCGCGGCGACTCGGGCAGCAGGACCGCCGCGACCACGTACGCCAGCGACGGCACGACCGCGACGAGGAACATCCACCGCCAGGCGGGCAGGCCGAGGGCCAGCTCCGCCTCGGCCCCGCCCGCGGCGCGGACGAGGAACGCGTTCGAGACGAGCGCGGCGAAGATGCCCAGGACGATCGACATCTGCTGCGCCGTCGCGAGCCGCCCGCGCAGCCGGGCGGGGGCGATCTCGGCGATGTAGAGCGGGGCGACGACGGACGCCATCCCCACCCCGACGCCACCCAGGAAGCGCCACAGCGCGAGGGTCGGGCCGTCGTGCGCGACGGCGCACAGCACCGACGTGGTGACGAACAGGGTCCCGGCGACCATCATGAGGCGCCGACGTCCGAAGCGGTCCGCGATCGTGCCCGCGGAGAAGGCGCCCACGGCCGCGCCGAGCAGCGCGCTCGCGACGATCACCCCGACGAGCGCGCTCCCGACGCCGAGCTCGGCCTTGAGGGCGTCGACGGCGCCGTTGACCACGGCCGTGTCGAAGCCGAACATGAACCCGCCCAGCGCCGCCCCGACGGTCGACGCGACGACGAGCGGGGTGAGGGCACCGTGGCCGAGCCGGCCCGTCGCGGCGTTCACGGCGTGCCCCGGCGGGGGGTCGTCGGGGCGGAGGTCTGCGTCATCGGAGGTCCTCTCGGAAGGTGTCGACGGGATGGGCGATCGTGCTGAACAGGGCGTTGGCGGCCTGCCGCGAGTCGAGCCGCGTGTGCTGGACGACGACGGGCGCCGACGCGACGACGACGGCCGAGTAGTCGGTGCCGCGGGGCACGGGCTCGGGGTCGTCGAGGTCGTTGAGCGTCACGTGGCGCACCCGCTCGGCGGGCACCACCACGACGTAGGGACCGGCCGGTGGGCGGTCCGCGAAGTAGAGCCGGATCTCGACGTGAGCGTCGTCGGGGCCGGCGTTGAGCAGGCACAGGCTCTCGTGGCTCGCGAGGGTGGGGTCGTCGCCCGTGCCGTACGGCGGGATCCAGCCGTCGCCGATCGCCCAGCACGTCGCCCCGACCCGGGGGCGACGTGCCGGGGCGTCCGGCGCGCTCATACGCTGATCGACGACTTGGCGAGGACGCCGCCGTCGCACCCGACGAGCGACCCGGTCGTGTACGACGAGCGGTCCGACAGCAGCCAGAGCACGGGCTCGGCGATCTCCTCGGGCCGCGCGAGCCGACCCAGCGGGACCTCGTGCTCGATCTGCGCGCGCGTCGCGGCGACCTCGTCGGCGGGCACGTTGGCCCACATGAGGGGGGTCTCCGTCGGGCCGGGGACGATCGCGTTCACCCGGACCCCGTGGCGCGCGTAGTCGACCGCGAGCGTGCGGACCATGGACGAGATCGCCCCCTTCGAGGCGCCGTACGCCGTCGCGCCCCCGGCCGCGAAGCCGACCGTCGCGGCGGGCGAGCCGCACAGCACGACACTCCCGCCGTCGCCGTCGATCATCGCGCGCAGCACCTCGCGCACGACGAGGAACGTGCCCGTCACGTTGACGTCGAGCACGCGGCGCCACGTGGCCGGGTCGAGCTCGTGCGCCGCCCCGCCCACGTCGATCCCGGCGCCCGCGAAGAGGCCGCGCAGCGGCGGTCCGGATTCCGCGGCCGTGCCGACCGCCGCCGCGACGGCGGCGGCGTCGGTCACGTCGAGCACGTGCGCGCGCCCGTCCCCGCCCGCCTGCCGGGCGAGGTCCACGGTGGCCGCGGCGCCGTCGGGGTCGAGGTCGAGCACGTGCACGAACCAGCCGTCGCGCGCCGCGCCCACGGCGACCGCGCGGCCGATCCCCGACGCCGCGCCCGTCACGACGAGCGACCGCGGGCTCACGACGCGCTCCCGAGCAGCGCGTCGACGTCGCAGTAGCGCGCGAGGCGGTCGCGGTCGAGCGTGATGCCGAGGCCTGGGCCGTCCGGGATCGGGAGCATCCCGTCCGCGTCGAGCGTCCAGCGGTGGGTCGTCAGGTCGTCGATGTAGGGCGAGCCGGTGACGTACTCGACGAGGTCCGTGTCCGGCAGGGCGGAGGCGAGCTGGAGGTCCGTGGCGAGCCCGACGGCGGTGTTCCACCCGTGCGGCACGAGCTTGACGCCGTGGTCGTGCGCGGACCACGCGATGCGCCGCAGCTCACTCGTCCCGCCGACCTTCGTGACGTCGGGCTGCACGATGTCGAGGGCGCCGCCCTCGATCCACGGCTGGAACGCCTGCCGACGCGTGAGCACCTCGCCGCCCGAGATCGGCACGGGCGAGCGCCTGCGCAGGTGCGTGTAGTCCTCGATCGCGTCCGGCGGGAGCGGCTCCTCGAACCACGCGACGCCGTACGCGTCGAGCATGCGCGCGGTGCGCAGGGCCCACTTGTAGCCCTGGCTCCACGCGCTGTCGCTGCCACCGGCGTCGACCATGAGCATCGCGTCGGGGCCGACGGCGTCGCGCGCCGCGGCGACGATGCGCTCGTCGAGCCGCTCGTCGACCCGGCCGAAGGGGCCCCAGCCGATCTTGAACGCGGTCCACCCCTCGGCGCGCAGCGCGGTGAGGTGGTCGCGCAGCGCGTCGGGCTGGTCCATGAGCAGCGACGCGTACGGGCGCACCCGGTCGCGGTACCGCCCGCCGAGCAGGCGCCCGACGGGCTGGCCCGTCGCCTGGCCGAGGAGGTCCCACAGCGCGGTGTCGACGCCGCTGATCGCGTGCGTGATCGACCCGCCGCGGCCCATCCAGAACGTCGTGCGGTGCAGCCGCTCGCTCGTGCGCTCGGGCTCGAGCGCGTTCGCCCCCAGGAGCAGGGGCCGCAGGACGTCGAGCGCGCCGCGCACGAGGTCCTCCGTGGTGAACACGCTGCCGACGCCGACGAGACCCTCGTCGGTGTGGACGGCGACGAGGGTGTGCACGACGTCGTCCTGCCGCAGCTCCTCCTGCCAGCCGCCCTCGGGGGTGGCGCCGCGCAGCCCGGCGGCGGTGATGGCGGTGATCCTCATGGGTGTCCTCTCGTCGGTGCCGTGGACCGCGACTCTAGGTCCGCAGATGGTAGATGGTCAACCATCGGCCACCCACTAGGGTGGAGCCCTCCCGAGTGAGAGGTCGCCGTCGTGCCCGTCCTGCCCGCATCGCCGCCCGAGTCCCGGCGCGACTGGGTCCTGCGCCACCTGCGCGAACGCATCGCCTCCGGCGACCTGGCCGCCGGGGACCGCCTCGTCGAGCGCGACCTCTCCGCCGCCTACGGCATCAGCCGCGGCCCGGTGCGCGAGGCGATCATGGTGCTCGAGCAGGAAGGGCTCGTCGTCTCCCACCCGTACCGCGGCGCCGTCGTGGTGGACATCTCCCAGGAGGAGATCGCCGAGATCCTCGTCCCGGTGCGGACCGTCATCGAGAAGGTCGCTTTCCGCTCGGCGGCGCGCGCGCAGGACCCCGCGCTCCTCGACGCGCTCGACCGCACGGTGGCGGCGATGGAGCGCGCGGCGGACCCGCTCGACGCCCGTCGCCTCGCCGACCTCGACCTCGAGTTCCACGAGGCGGTGATCGCCGCCGCGAGCCACACGCAGTCGCTGCAGATCTGGCGGCTCATCCAGCCGCGCGTCCGCGCGTACTTCGTCCGCGACGCGCCGCACCACGAGGACCCGCACGCCGTCGTCGAGCAGCACCGGGAGCTGCTCGCGTCGCTGCGGTCAGGCGACCCGGACCGCGCGGAGCGGGCGGTCGAGGAGCACATCGCCGTCTACCTGCAGCCCTGAGGCGCGCCCCGGCCGGTGGCCCCGATCGGTGCCCGGACGCACCATGGGAGGACGGGGCACGACGTCGTGACCCGGCGGCGCGCGGTCCCGCGTGCCGTGCCGACGACGACGGGGGCAGCGCGATGTGCACAGGGATCAGGTTCTCGGACGACCAGGACAGCGTGTACCTGGCACGCAACCTCGACTGGACGAGCGGGTACGGGCAGCAGGTCGTGGTGACGCCCACGGGCTACGCGCCGCGCTCGCCGTTCGGTGCCGTGCGCTCGATCGAGCACGCGGTCATCGGCATGGGCATCGTGGAGGAGGACACCCCGCTCTACTTCGACTGCGGCAACGACGCGGGCCTGGCCGTCGCGGGGCTCAACTTCCCGGGCTACGCGGCCTACGCGCCCGGACCGGTCGACGGCGCGGTCAACGTCGCCGCGTTCGAGCTCCCGCTGTGGGTGTGCGCGCAGTTCGCGAGCGTGGACGAGGTCGAGGCGGCCCTCGCGGACGTGGTGGTCGTCGACCGGCCCATCAACGAGAAGTACCCCAGCTCGATGCTGCACTGGATCGTCGCCGACGCGCAGCGCGCGATCGTGCTCGAGCACACGGCGGACGGCCTGCACGTGTTCCAGGACGACGTCGACGTGCTCACGAACCAGCCCGGGTTCGACTGGCACCACGAGAACCTGCGCAACTACCTCAACGTCTCGCCCGACTTCCCCGAGGACACGGTCGTGGGCCGGGCCCACCTCGCCCCGTTCGGCTCGGGCTCGCACATGCGCGGCGTCCCCGGCGACTACTACTCGCCGTCCCGGTTCGTCCGGGCCGCGTACGTCAACTCCCACTACCCGACGAAGGGCACCGAGGAGGAGAACGTCAGCCGCGCCTTCCACACGCTGCAGCAGGTCGCGATGGTCGACGGCTGCGCCGCGATGGGGTCGGGCGAGTTCGAGATCACGGTGTACACCGGGCTCTTCTCGTCCCGCACCTCGACGTACTACTGGAACACCTACGAGGACCCGGCGATCCGGAGCGTCGCCCTCGGTGACCACGCCACGGGCGGCACGGAGCTCGTGCTCGTCTAGCGCGTCACGACGCGGCGCTCTCGACTCGCGACGCGGAGCCCGCCCCGGCGCGCTCGTCCGGATCCTCGCGCTCGCCGTCGCGGTCGCCGGCGTCCGCCGCGTGGAGCGCGGCGACGGTGAGCAGCGGCACCGCCGGGATGAGCGCGATGAGCGCGATCCGCACGCCGAAGTCGTTGACGAGGGAGCCCGCGACGGCCACGATCCACAGGGCCAGCAGGGTCGGGCGCACGAGCGGCCAGGCGGCCTCCGTCCGCGCGAACCAGCGCGGCGTGAAGCGTCGGGGCCAGAACAGCAGCAGCGCGGCCGCGACGAGCACGGCGATCGTCAGCCACACCGGCACCCCGCCGAGCACGGACCGTGCCGCGTAGCCCGCCTTGCGCAGCAGCGTCTCCCACGCCGACCCGTCGACGACCTGCCCGACGAACCGGCCCAGGTGCGAGCGCTCGTCGGCCGGGCGCAGCCAGTCGAGCACGCCGACAGCGGCGACGAGCGCGACGCCCGCCGTGGCGACGAGCAGGAAGCGGCGCCACGTGACGCGCGCGCCCGAGGCGGCGAGTCCCAGCACCGCGAACGCGGGCACGACGACGAGGCCGCCGCCGAGGTCGGCGCCGAGCGTCGGCCACACGTCCACGACCATCGTCACGAGGCCGATGACCCCCACCGTCGCGGCGGCGGCGTACCGGTGGCCGCGTGCGACGAGCCACTGCGCGAGCGCCGCGGCGACGACGAGCGCCGCGACCGCGTACACGGAGAACGTCGGGTTCCCGAACCCGTAGAAGCGGGCGCCGAAGGTGGGTGCCGAGCCGAGCGGGCTGGCCCGGTTGAGCGGGGTGCCGACGAGCGCGTCGAGCGTGAGCACGGCGAACGTGATGCCCGCGACGATCCCGGGCCCGAGCCACACCGGCCGACGCGGCGCGAGCGCGCCCAGGCCGGCGACGGCCGCCGTCGCGAGGACCGTGGAGACGACGATCGCGAGCGTCTGGTTCCCGAACCGCCACCAGCCCGTGAGCGACACGAGGAAGGCGGCGGTGGGCACCGCGGCGACGACGAGCGCGGACCCGCGGGCCCAGTGCGCCGCCCGGGCCCAGCGGGCGCGCGCACGGTCACCCGTCGCGCGCGCGGCGCGCGGCGCGAGCAGGAGGCAGAGCCCGGCGATCACGAGCCCCGCGTAGAGCGGCACGTCGACGAACGCGGTGTAGACGGCGCGGCGCACGTGGTCGCGGGTCGTGAGGTCGGCGAGGGCGTCGGCGGTCGACGTCGCGTCGGCCGGGCGCGGCGAGCCCCAGGCCAGCGGCGTGTCCTGGATCCGCGCCGGCGTGGCGGCGCCCGCGGCGTCGAGCACCGTCGCGGGGACGTCGAGCACGCGCGCGACGCCGTCGGTCCGGGTGGCGGCGCTCGTCAGGTAGCGCGACTGGTCGGGGCCGTCGGACGACGGGCGCACGAGCGTCGTGCCGAGCGCGGGCCGCGTACCGGGTGTCCCGGCCACGTCCACGACGAGCACGGTCGTGCCGCTCGGAGCGGCGTCGAGCACGGCACCGACGGTCGCGTCGACCGCGGTGAGGCGGTCGGCGCGCAGGGTGCTGCGCAGCGTGGCGCGCTCGTCCGCCGGGAGGTCGGGGTCGACGACCGGCGGGGTCGCGTCGCCCGCGTCGACGACGGTCACGGGGCACGCGAACGCGTCGGAGCCGGGTGCGGTCGCGTCCGCGAGGTCGCGGTAGCGCGCGACCTGGCCCGCGGAGTCCGCGAGCGCGACCGCCGCACCGGGGCCTACCGCCGTCGCGCACACCGCGCCGTCGGCGCCCGCCGCGGCGAGCGCGTCGCCGAGGACGCCGAGGCGCGCCTGGTAGCCCGAGCCACGCTGGAGCGCGACCAGGTCGTCCCAGCCCTCGACCTGCGCACCGTCCGCGCCGTCGGGGGCGGGCTGCGCCGTCGGGCACGCCCACGCGCCGTCGGGCGCGCGCTCGGTCGCGACCTCGGCGAGCTGCCCGGCGGAGAGCGCGAGCCAGCCGCCGACGGTGCAGCGGCTCGCCGCGCCCGTGGGCTGGGAGACGCCGCCGGCTCCCGCGCCGTCGGTGAGCAGGGCGTGGAGGTTCGGGGTGGCGGACGACGTGACGTCGCTCCACGTGACGCCCGTGGTCCCGACGACGACGACCGGCCGGTCCGTCGCGATCGCGTCGGAGCGGGTCACCGACGCCTCGCCGCCCGCCGGGGCGGCGCTGGCCGCCGGTCGGAGCCCGGTCGAGGCGAGCACCGTGGCGGCGAGGAGGACGACGAGCAGGAGCCCGCCCCCCACCGTCGCGAGCATCGTCGGCATGCGCCGGATCCCCGGCTCGGGGACGGCTCCCGCGGTCTGCCGGGGTGCGGGGCGCGCGAGGAACCCCGGGACGATCATCGCGGTCGCGACCACCACGACCATGACGGCGATGATGACGCCCGAGTCGTTGAGGACGGAGCCGACGCCCGCGACGACGACGAGCGCGACGACGAGCGGGCGCAGCACCGGCCAGGTCTCGTAGGCCCGCGCGACCTCCGGGAGGCGGAAGCGCTCGGGGCGCAGCACGGCGACGGCCACGAGGACCACGAGCACCGCGGCGACCGCGCCGAGCGGGTTCGCGAGGGTCGCCCACGCGCCGAGCGCCTTGCGGCCGATCACGTCGAGCGCGGCGCCGTCCACGACGGTCTGGACGAACCCGCCGAGGTGGGACCGCCCGCCCGGCAGCAGCCAGTCGACGACCGCGACGACCACGACCACGAGCACCGTCGCGAGCGCGACGACGAGCGCGCGCAGCCACGTGATGCGGATGCGGCCCACGAGGAGCGCGAGGACGGCGAACGCGGGGACGAGGGCGAGGATGCCGCCGAAGTCGGCGCCGAACGCGGGCCAGCCGTCGATGACGACCGTGACCACCCCGACGGCGACGACGGACCAGGCCGCGAGCCGGCGTCGTCCGCGGGCGGTCGCGGCCGACGCGAGCCCGCCCGCGAGCACGAGGCCGGCGACGGCGTACACGGCGAAGGTCACGTTGTTGAAGCCGTAGAAGCGCGTGAAGCCCACGACGGCGGACGTCCCGAGCAGGGAGGCCTGCTGGAGCGTCGTGCCGGTCGCGCCGTCGACGGTGAGCACGAGCCACGTCACCCCGGCGAGGGCCGACGGCAGCGCCCAGGGGCGCCGGGGAAGGAGGCGTGAGACGACCCACGCGACGAGGGCGACGACGACCGCGCTCACCGCGAGCGCGAGCGTGAGCGCCGGGGCGGGCGCGCTCCACACCCACCAGCGGGACAGGCTCGCGAGCGACGCCGCGACGGGAGCCGCCGCGACGACCATGAGCACGGCGGAGAGCACGCGCAGGCCGCGCGGCCCCGGGCCGGGCTCGCGCCCGCGGCGGACGGCGGCGCGGCGCGCCCACAGGACGCCGCCGAGCGCGAGGACCAGGGTGGCGACGAGGAGGCCCACGAGCACGGGGTAGAGCGTGGGGATGGTGCTCGTGAGGACGTTGAGGTACTGCCGGTTCTCGACCGTCCGGGCCACGTCCATGCGACGGACCTCGCCCTGCTCCAGGGCGGCGCCCTCAAGGCCTTCGGTGCTGCCGCCCGCCGACTCCACGACGGTCGCCGTCAGGTCGGTGAGCTGGACGATGCCGTCCTTCTGCGTGCTCGGCGAGTGGAGCCACCGGCTCGTCGGCTGCCCCTTGCGCCAGTCGACGACGACCTGGAGCCCCGTCTCGCCGACCGGTCCGGCGGACACGCCGGCCACGACGACGCGCGTGCCCCGATCGACCTCGTCCATGACCCGGGCGAGCGCCTCGTCGAGCTCGTCGAGGCTCTCGCCGCGGCCGGTGGCCGAGTCGACGATCTCGCCCTGGTCGACGACCGTCACGTCGCACGCGTCGAGGCCGCCGTCGGGGAGCGCCGCGAGCGAGGGCGTGTACCGCTCGACGTGCCCGACGGCGTCCGCGAGCATCACCGCCGCACCCGGCCCGACGGCGGTCGTGCAGACGCCCGTCTCGGCGATCCGGAGCGCAGCGGTACCGGGGTCGTGCCGCGCCGCCTGCGCGGGCGTCTCCTCCGTGGCGGGCGCCGTGAGGACGGCCCAGCCGGGGACGTCCGCGGGGCGTGCGTCGGGCGTGGTGGTGCCGGTCGTCGCGGCGGCGGGCACGGGCAGGGGGAGGCAGCCGCTCGCCGGCTCCTCGGCGTCGGTGGGGAGCGGCTCCGCGGGCTGCTCCGCCGTCTGGGCCGAGACCATGCGCCCCGCCGACAGCGTGAGCCACGCGTCGGTCGTGCAGACCGTGCGCCCGAGGTTGAGCGACGCGACGGACCCCGTCCGGATCATCGACCACAGCGTGGGCGTCGCGGTGGGGGAGACGTCGCTCCAGTACAGGCCGGCCACCGCGACCAGGACGACGGGCCGCGGGTCGTGCGTCGGCACGGCGGTGAGCGGGCTCGTGGCCTCGGCGGCGCCGGCCGCGGTGCCGGAGCCTCCCGACGCGACCGCCGGGGGCGCCCCGGTCGTCGCCGCTGCCGCGGTCGTCGCCGGGCCCGCCGTCGCGAGGAACGTCAGCAGCAGCGCGACGGCGGTGGCGAGCGCCGCCGTCCGCCGCCCGAGGCCCCGGTCCCGGCGGACGGGCTGGGTGCGGGCAGGGGGGAGCGCGGTGGCCGGGAACGTCACCGGGCCAGCCTACGGGGGCGCGACGCGCCGCCCCCGACCGGCCCGACCGCGTCGGCGCAGGTCCGCGCGCGACGCTCACGCCGCCTCCACGGGGGCTGCGCGCAATCTTCTGGACGAGCAGACTTGGGAGCGTGTACAAATTGTATCCATGTACAAGTTGAAGGAGCGACGGTGCGTGCGCTGACCCGCGCCGAGGCGCGGTCCGCGATCGTCAACGTCGACCCGGCGGAGGGGAAGGTCCGCCTGCCCGGCCACTTCGACGCGCTGCGCTGGGAGGAGCTCGACTACCTCGGGTGGCGCGACCCGCGCGCGCCCTCCCGCGCGTTCCTCGTCGCGGACGTCGACGGGCGCGCGGTCGGGGCGCTCCTGCGCCAGAGCCCGAGCCACGCCGAGGCCGGCTCGCGCGCCGTGATGTGCGCCCTGTGCCGCTTCTCGCGGCGCTTCAACGAGGTCGCGCTGTTCGCGGCGCACCGGCCGTCGCGCGACCCGCGGAAGCGGCTCAGCAGCGTGGGCCTCCTGCTGTGCACCGACCTCGACTGCCACCGCAACGTCCGGACCGTCCGGTCCGGCGGTCCGCTCGACCCCCCTCCCGACGAGGTCGTGCGGACTCGTCGGGAGGGCCTGCGGGCGCGTACCGTCGCGTTCCTGCACACCCTGACCGACGGCGCCCCGACGGCGCGGACGAGGAGTCGTTGATGGCCTACCTGCCGCGCGCGGAGCGTCGGGACTCCATCGTCGCGGCAGCGGCGGCCGTCGTGCGCCGCGACGGGCTCGGCGCCGTCACCGCGCGCGTCGTCGCCGACGAGCTCGGCGGGTCGCCGGGGCAGATCCACCACCACTTCGCGTCGACCGACGAGCTCGTCGCCGAGGCGTGGCGGCGGTACGCCGACGTCGAGATCGGCGCCTTCGAGGAGGCTGCCCGCGGCCGCTCCGCCCGTGCCGCGCTCGAGCTCTTCTTCGAGGACCTGCTCGGGCCCGACGGTGACGGCCAGGCGCTCGCCCGGTGGGCGGAGGCCGGGGCGCACGCGCAGCTGCGGCCCGCCGTCGCGCGGGCGTACGTGGAGACGCTCGGGCTCCTGACCGACGTCCTGGCGGACGTCCTCGGCGACCGCGGCGACGCGCGACGTCGGGAGGCCGCGGGACGCCTGCTCATGGTCGGCGTCGGCCTCGCGGGCCTCACCCGCGTCGGCGGGGAGCGGGTCGTCCCGCCGGCGGCCGTCATGCGGTCGGCGATCGACGCGGAGACGGCCCGCGCGGACTGACCTCGTGGACCGACCGCGCGGCACCGACCGCGGACCGGGCCCGTCGCCCGCCGCCGCGCGTCAGGCCGTGCGCACCACCAGCGCACCGGGGTCGACGCGCGTCTCGATCTCGACCGCGAGGCCCAGCACGTCGCCGTCGACCTGCGCCTGCTCGCCCTCCTCGACGCGCACCCGGACCCGCCGGGCGCGCGCGTGGTCGATGCGCCCGATCTTGGCGGGCAGGTCGTTCCGCACGCCGAGGCCCTGCATGACGACCTCGCCGAAGAGCTGCGCCCACCCCACGACGCCGCCGCGCGTGTCGACCGCGGCGACGTCGAGCACGCCGTCGTCGATCACGGCGTCGGGCAGGAGCGTGATGCCGCCGGGGAGCCGCCCGCAGTTGCCGATCATGAGGGAGCGCAACCGCGCGTCGACGGGCGGCGAGTCGTCGAGCTGGATGCGGGCCCGCATGCGCCGGCCGTGCAGGTGGCGGATCCCGGCGACGAAGTAGGCGACCCAGCCGACCTTCGCCTTGAGCTCGTCGTCCGCGTCGGCGACCATCGCGGCGTCGAACCCGAGGCCCGCGATGACGAGGAAGATGTGCTCCTTGCCGGGTTCCCGGACGGGGTCGAGGGTCGTGCCCTCCACGTCCCCGGGGCCCGCGGGGTCCGCGTACCGCAGGACCGTGACCCAGCCGACGTCGATCGGGCGGTCCGACCCCGCGATGACGACGGCGAGCGCCGCGCGGGCGTCGCCCACCGGCAGGTCGAGGTTGCGCGCGAGGAGGTTGCCGGTGCCGACGGGCACGAGGCCCATCGTGCGGCCGCTGCCGACCATGCCCTCCGCGACCGCGCGCACCGTGCCGTCCCCGCCCACGGCGACGACGACGTCCGCCCCCTGGGCGAGCGCGGCGCGGGTCTGCCCGACGCCCGGGTCGGCGACCGTCGTCTCGAACCACAGCGGGTCCGGGAGCGCGGCGTCGGCGAAGGCGCGGCGCACCACGGCCTCCAGGCCGACGACGTCGGGCTTCGACGGGTTGGCGACGAACGCGACGAGCTCGCGCGGGTCGTCCTCGGGGGGCGTCTCCTCGACGGGGAGGTCCGCGCCGTGCGCGCGCCGCAGGCGCGACTGCTGGGCGCGCAGCCCCAGCGCGACGACGAGGGCCACGACGGCGACGGCGAGCGCCGCGATCGCGACCCAGAGGGTCCAGGCCATGGCGACACCGTAGCGGGGTCGTGGCTGTGGAGGACCACGACCGCTGCGCCGCCGGGTTTCGTGAGGCTGCTGGCGTGATCGACCTCCGCCTGGGGAGGACCACGACCGCTGCGCCGCTGGGTTCGTTAGGCTGCTGGCGTGATCGACCTCCGCCTCCTGCGCGACAACCCCGACATCGTCCGTGCCAGCCAGGTCACCCGTGGTGACGACCCCGCGCTGGTGGACGCCGCCCTCGACGCCGACGCGCGCCACCGCGCCGCGCTGAGCGAGTTCGAGAGCCTGCGCGCCGAGCAGAAGTCCCTCGGCAAGCAGGTCGCGCAGGCGCAGGGGGAGGAGAAGCAGGAGCTGCTCGCGCGCACCAAGCAGCTCGCCGCCGACGTCAAGGCGCGGCAGGCCGACGCGGACGCCGCGGCGGAGGAGCTGCGCGGGCTGCTGTTCCGCATCTCGAACGTCGTCGAGGGGGCGCCTCCCGGGGGCGAGGACGACTACGTCGTGCTGCGCGAGGAGGGCACGATCCGTGACTTCGCGGCTGAGGGGTTCACGCCGCGCGACCACCTGGAGCTGGGCGAGGGCCTGCGCGCGATCGACACCGAGCGCGGCGCGAAGGTCTCGGGCGCCCGGTTCTACTACCTCACGGGCGTGGGTGCGCGCCTCGAGCTCGCGCTGCTCAACGCGGCGATGGACACGGCGGTCGCGGCGGGCTTCACGCCCGTCATCACGCCGACCCTCGTGCGGCCCGAGGTCATGCAGGGCACCGGGTTCCTGGGCGCGCACGCGGACGAGATCTACCGCCTCGAGAAGGACGACCTCTACCTCGTCGGCACGAGCGAGGTCGCGCTCGCGGGCTACCACGCGAACGAGATCGTCGACCTGTCGGCCGGCCCGCTGCGCTACGCCGGGTGGAGCGCGTGCTACCGGCGCGAGGCCGGCTCGCACGGCAAGGACGTGCGCGGCATCATCCGCGTGCACCAGTTCCACAAGGTCGAGATGTTCTCCTACTGCGACCCGGCCGACGCCGCCGCGGAGCACCAGCGCCTGCTCGGCTGGGAGGAGCAGATGCTGCGCCTCGTCGACCTGCCGTACCGCGTCATCGACACGGCGGCGGGCGACCTCGGGTCGAGCGCCGCGCGCAAGTTCGACTGCGAGGCGTGGCTGCCCACCCAGCAGCGCTACCTGGAGCTCACGTCGACGTCGAACTGCACGACGTTCCAGGCGCGCCGCCTCAACGTCCGCGAGCGGGTCGAGGCGGACGGAAAGACGGAGACGCGGACCGTCGCCACGCTGAACGGCACCCTCGGCACGACGCGCTGGATCGTCGCGATCCTCGAGAACCACCAGCAGCCCGACGGGTCGGTCCGCGTGCCCGAGGGGCTGCGGCCGTACCTCGGCGGCCTCGAGGTCCTCGAGCCGGTGGTGGCGTGACGGACGCCCGGGAGACCACCGATGCGGCCGAGCCGCTGCTCGTCGCGCTCGACATCGACGGCACGCTCATGTCCTACGACCAGGAGCTGTCGGAGGACGTGCGCGACGCCGTCGCGGACCTGCGCGCCGCGGGGCACCACGTGGTGCTCGCGTCGGGCCGGTCGCTCATCGCGATGACGCCCGTCGCGGAGATCCTCGGGATCGACCGCGGCTGGGTCGTCGCGTCCAACGGCGCCGTGACCGCGCGGCTGGACCCCGACGAGCCCGACGGGTACGTCCTCGAGGACGTCGTGACGTTCGACCCGGGCCCGGCCCTGCGGCTCCTGCGCGAGCACCTGCCCGACGCGCGGTACGCCGTCGAGGACGTCGGCGTCGGGTTCCGCATGAACGAGCTCTTCCCCGACGGCGAGCTCGACGGCGTGCATCGCGTCGTCGAGTTCGACGAGCTGTGGTCCGGCGAGGTGACGCGCGTCGTCGTGCGGGCGCCGGGGTCGACGAGCGAGCAGTTCCACGAGCTCGTGGAGCGGCTCGGCCTCGACGACGTCACGTACGCCGTCGGCTGGACGGCATGGATGGATCTCGCGCCCCTCGGCGTCACGAAGGCGACCGGCCTGGAGCTCGTGCGTCGCACCCTGCACGTCCAGCCGCACCGGACCGTGGCCGTCGGCGACGGGCGCAACGACGTCGAGATGCTCCGCTGGGCGGCCCGCGGCGTCGCGATGGGCCACGCGGACGACGTCGTGCAGGCGGCGGCCGACGAGGTGACCGGCACCATCGAGGACGACGGCGCGGCGCGCGTCCTGCAGAGCCTCCTGCCCGCGCGGTAGCGCCCGGGCGCCGGGGGAGAGGCGCCCGACCGGGGCCGCACGCCTCAGGGTCGGGTGAAGGTGATCTTCCCCGCTGCGTCGCGTGCGACGGTCCCGGTGTACGAGGCGCGCACCTCGACGGGCAGGTCGCCGTCGTCCCAGAGCAGGACGGTGTACTCCGCCGTCGCCTCGTACGCCCCGTCGACGTACCGGATCTCTGGCCCGGGTTCGGCGAACCACTCCGTTCGGGAGGTCTCGCGCGCGTTCTCGACGAGCTCCGACGGGCAGGACGGACCGGCGAGGCCTTCGTCCTCGCAGGCGGCCCGCAGTCCCTCGACCGCTTCCTCCACCCCCGGCTCGACGTCGGGCCGCAGGGTCGGGGTGAACGCGAAGCCCTCGGCCACGACCCCGTCCTCCCGGACGACGTCGGGCACGTAGGCCGTGAACGACGAGCCCCGGCGCAACCCTTCGAGGAGACCGGTCGGGTCGGTGTACTCGACGGCATAGGCACCCGGGAGCAACGTGACGGGAGTGAGCTCCGCCGCCGGGTACTCGACCTGGCCGTTGACCGTCAGCGTGCCGGACACCGGCTGACCCGCACCGATCGTGTCGGCGGTGCCCAGGTCGCTGATCGTGGTGCGGTCGCCGTCGCGGGTCGTCCGGACCTCCAGGCGCACGGCGCCGTCGACGCCGTCGAGGGTGAACTCGACCGTCACGCTCGCGCCGGCCGACGAGCCGGAGGACGCCACCACGCGCGCGTCGGTGGGCCGAGCCACGGAGGCGCGGTAGAAGTCGTCGTCGACGAGATCCTCGTCGAGGTCGATCGTGGTGAGCGCCGCGGCGTCGCTCGCCCTCCCGGCCTCCAGGCTCGCGAAGAAGTCCTCGACCACCGTGACGCTCTCGGTGGTGTCGGTGTCGACCGCGCCCGGTGCGCACCCGGCGAGCACGACGGAGACGGCGAGACCGCCGGTGAGGCGGGCAGCGGCTCGCCGCCGCCGAGCGTCGCGGGGGCGGCCGGCCACCGTGGTCCGCGCCTCCCCGGAGCCTCGGTCGAGGTCGCGTCCGTGAGCGTCGTGCGTCATCCCTGCATCCTCTTCGATCGACGACGGGAACGTGGCGCCACGGCGTCAGGCGCGTCCCGGCGTCAGGCGCGTCCCGGACGGTGCGGCGGAAGGGGGCGGGTAGCGACGTCTGGCGGTGCTCGGACGTCGCTCGGCGCCCGCAGTGACGATGCCCGCCGACCCGCGGTACCGCGGCTCTACCTCGGCGGACCGGGGCTCTACCTCGGCGGACCGCGGCTCTACCTCGGGGACGGTCAGTCGCGGGGCTCGCGCGCGGTGAGCACGACGGGACCGTCCTCGGTGATCGCGACGGTGTGCTCGCTGTGCGCGCCGCGCGACCCGTCGGCGGAGCGGAGGGTCCAGCCGTCGGGGTCGGTGTAGATCTCGTCGGTGGTCTCGAGGAACCAGGGCTCGATCGCGATGACGAGGCCCGGCTTGAGCGGGAACCCGCGCTTGCGGCGGCCGTCGTTGGGGATGTGGGGCTCGCCGTGCATGGTGCGGCCGACGCCGTGCCCGCCGAAGTCGGTGTTCACCGAGTAGCCCGCGGCGTGCGCGACGTCGGCGATGGCGGCGGAGATGTCGCCGACCTTCTTGCCCGGCTGCGCGGCGGCGATGCCCGCCTCGAGCGCGCGCTCGGTCGTCTGGATGAGCCGGGCGTCCGCCTCGCCGAGCGCGCCCGCGCGCGGCGTGCCGACGACGAACGACAGCGCCGAGTCCGCGACCCACCCGTCGACGGAGGCGGCGAAGTCGATGCTCAGCAGGTCGCCGTCGCGCAGCGCGTAGTCGTGGGGCAGGCCGTGCAGCACGGCGTCGTTCACGGACGTGCAGATCACCTTGCCGAAGGGGCTCGCACCGAACGACGGGTGGTAGTCGATGTAGCAGGACTCGGCCCCGCGGTCGCGGATCATCCGGTGCGCGACCTCGTCGAGCTCGAGCAGGTTCGTCCCGACCTTCGTGGCGGCGCGCACCGTGGTGAGGACGTCGGCGACGAACCGTCCGGCGGGCCGCATCTGCTCGATCTCCCGCGGGGTCCTCAGCTCGATCATCGTGGTCCTTCCGGTTCGCAGGTGGTGGTGCCCGACGACGGCGCGGCGGGCTCGGGCGTGCCGAGCGGTGCCGAGGGCGGGCCCGACCACGATATCGGTCCCCGCGGGAGCAAGCGCTTGCATCGATCTGCTCACGATGCGGCACGGCGCCTCGCCAGGCTCCGTCCCGGCGTGGCAGCATCACCCGTCGTGGCAGGTATCGACGACGTCGCCCAGGCCGCCGGGGTGTCCACGGCGACCGTCTCGCGCGCCCTGCGCGGCCTGCCGAACGTCTCCGAGGCGACGCGCCTGCGGGTGCTCGCGGAGGCGGCGCGGCTCGGGTACGTGCCCACGCCGTCGGCGTCGTCCCTGGCGACGGGGCGGACCCGGACGATCGGCGTGCTGACCCCGTGGGTGAACCGGTGGTTCTTCGCCAACGTCATCGAGGGCGCCGAGCGCGCCCTGCGCGACCTCGGCTACGACGTGCTGCTCTACACGTTCGACGTCCGTCGCACGTCGTCGCGCCGGCGGGTCGACCCGAGCGTGCTGCGCCACCGCGTGGACGGGACGCTCGTCGTCGGGCTGCCGCTGGACGACGACGAGGTGCGCTCGCTCGTCGGGCTGGCGCGCCCGCTGGCGTTCGTGGGGTCCGGGCCGGCGGAGCAGGTCACGGTCCGGCTCGACGACGTCGCGACCGGGCGGGCGGCGACGCGCCACCTGCTGGACCTCGGGCACCGGGTGATCGGGCACGTGACCGGGGTGCCGGACCTGGTGTCGTCGTGGTCCCCGCCCGTGGAGCGCGCGCGGGGGTACGTGCGCGCGCTCGAGGAGGCGGGCGTCGTCGTGCAGCCGGACCTCGAGGTGAACGGCGACTTCGACGTCGCGGGCGGCCGCGAGTCGACCGCGGAGCTGCTGCGCCGCCGTCCGGACGTGACCGCGGTGTTCGCGGCGTCGGACGAGATGGCGATGGGGGCGATCCTCGCGGCGCGCGACCTGGGCCTGCGCGTGCCGGAGGACCTGTCCGTCGTGGGCGTGGACGGGCACGACCTCGGCGAGCTGGTCGGTCTGACCACGATCGCGCAGGACGCCTACCAGCAGGGCTTCGACGCGGCGCTCCTGCTCCTCGACATGATCAACGGTGCCCCCGTCCCCGAGAGCCTGACGTACCCGACGGAGCTCGTCCGGCGCGGTTCGACGGCGCCGCTCGCCCCGAGCGCGTAGGCCCGCCCGCGTCCCGGGCCCGCGCCGGGACGCCTCGGCACGAGCACGGTGTGGGAGCGCGACCAGCCGCACGCGGCCCGAGAGAGCGCGTACCCGGCCCGCGTGACGGAATCGTTACGCAAACTCACCTCTGCTGTGCTTGCACCCGCGGCATGCAACCGCTTGCATGGTGGGAGGGCGAGAGCGCACCCGCGCTCGCGACGTCGCGATGCGCCCGGTCCTCACCGGACCGGGGTGACGACGTCCGGACCCACGACGAGGTGGAGGCTGAGATGACCAGGACCACGAGGACCAGCGCGGCGCGTCGCCGCACGCTGGCGGTCGCCGCCGGCGGCGCGAGCCTCGCGCTCGTGCTCGGGGCGTGCAGCAGCGGGGGCGGCGGCGGGGGCGACGAGGAGTCGCCCAGCGCGGAGGTGGACTGCGCCGACTTCGAGCAGTACGGCGACCTGTCCGGCAAGACCGTCTCGGTCTACTCGACGATCGTCGACACCGAGGCCGAGCAGCAGCAGGCGTCGTACGAGCCGTTCGAGGAGTGCACGGGCGCCACGATCGACTACGAGGGCTCCAAGGAGTTCGAGGCCCAGCTCCCCGTCCGCATCCAGTCCGGCAGCGCGCCGGACATCGCGTACCTGCCGCAGCCCGGCCTCCTGCGCCGCATCGTCGCGGACTTCCCCGACGCGATCCAGCCGGTCGGCGACCAGGCCGCGGCCAACGTCGACCAGTACTACACCGAGTCCTGGAAGGAGTACGGCACCGTCGACGGCACGCTGTACGCGACGCCGCTCGGCGCGAACGTGAAGTCGTTCGTCTGGTACTCGCCGTCCATGTTCGAGGAGGCGGGCTACGAGGTCCCGACGACGTGGGACGAGCTCATGGAGCTCTCCGACCAGATCGTCGCCGACAACCCCGAGGGTGACGTCAAGCCCTGGTGCGCCGGCATCGCGTCCGGCGAGGCGACCGGCTGGCCGGCCACCGACTGGATGGAGGACGTCGTCCTGCGCACGGCGGGCCCCGAGGTCTACGACCAGTGGGTCAACCACGAGATCCCGTTCAACGACCCGCAGATCGCGACGGCCCTCGCCGCGGTCGGCGACGTGCTGAAGAACGAGGACTACGTCAACGGCGGCCTGGGCGACGTGAGCAGCATCGCGACGACCGAGTTCACCGAGGGCGGGTACCCGATCATCGACGGCCTGTGCTACATGCACCGCCAGGCCACGTTCTACCAGGCGAACTGGACGACCCTCGACCCCGACCTCGAGGTCGCCGAGGACGGCGACGTGTGGGCGTTCTACCTGCCGGGCGAGTCGGCCGACGACAAGCCGCTGCTCGGTGGCGGCGAGTTCGTCGCGGCGTTCAACGACCGTCCCGAGGTCCAGGCCTTCCACGCGTACCTGTCGAGCCCCGAGTGGTCCAACGCCAAGGCGAGCGTGACCCCGCAGGGCTGGATCAGCGCGAACAACGGTCTCGACCCCGAGCTGCTGCAGTCGCCGATGGACCAGCAGGCGTACGAGCTGCTCACGGACGAGAGCTACACGTTCCGCTTCGACGGCTCGGACATGATGCCCGCCGCCGTCGGCGCCGGCTCGTTCTGGTCCGAGATGACCGAGTGGATCGCGAGCGACAAGTCCGACCAGGCCGTGCTCGACGCCATCGAGGCGTCCTGGCCGACGTCCTGACCCGCGAGCGGCCCGGGGGCTGACGGCGCGGCGCGAGCCACGTCGTCGGGCCCCGGGCCCCGCGCGTCGACCCGGGGGCGGGGCGCCCGGGCAGGACCCGGGCGGCCCGCCCTCGGCGACCGTCCCTCGTCGTCCACCTCGTCCTCCCGGCCGCCGCCGGCCACCTCAGGAGCCTCACATGGACTGGTTGCTCGAACCCTCCGGGACGGGGGGCAAGCTCGCGGTGATGGTCGTCGCGATCCTGCTCTTCGTCGTCGTCATGGGTCTGATCCTCTTCCTCGTCGACCGGCCGAAGCGCGTGCCCGGCTGGGTCGTCGCGATCGCGTTCGCCGGGCCCGCGGTCGTCATGCTCGCGTTCGGCCTGCTGTACCCGGGGCTGCGCACCATCCGCGACTCGTTCTACAACCGCACGGGCTCCGCGTTCGTCGGGTTCGACAACTACGTCACCGCGTTCACGCGGGACGAGTTCCAGATCGTCCTGCGCAACACCGCGATCTGGGTCATCGTCGTCCCGCTCGTCTCGACGTTCCTCGGGCTGGTGTACGCGGTCGTCGTCGACCGGTCCCGCTTCGAGAAGCTCGCCAAGACCCTGATCTTCCTGCCCATGGCGATCTCCATGGTCGGCGCGGGCATCATCTGGAAGTTCATGTACGAGTACAAGCCGGCCAGCCAGCCGCAGATCGGCCTGTTCAACCAGGTCCTGGTGTGGCTCGGGCTGGAGCCGCAGCAGTTCCTGCTCAGCGCGCCGGCGAACACGTTCTTCCTCATCCTCGTGATGATCTGGATCCAGGCCGGGTTCGCCATGACGATCCTCGCCGCCGCGATCCGCGCCATTCCGGACGACATCGTCGAGGCGGCCCGGCTCGACGGCGTCGGCGGCATGCGGATGTTCCGCTACATCACGGTGCCGAGCATCCGCCCGGCCCTCGTGGTCGTCCTCACGACGATCGCCATCGGCACGCTCAAGGTCTTCGACATCGTCCGCACGATGACGGGCGGCCGGTTCGAGACGTCGGTCGTGGCGAACGAGTTCTACACGCAGGCGCTGCGCCAGGGCGAGCAGGGCCTGGGCGCCGCGCTCGCCGTCATCCTCTTCGTGCTCGTCATCCCGATCATCGTGTACAACGTGCGGCAGCTGAAGCAGGCGGAGGAGATCCGATGAGCACCCCACTGTCCGCCTCCGTGCCCGACGCCCCGCTCGTCGACGAGACCGTCGAGGAGGGCAGCGGCAAGGGCGTCGTCGCCGGCCTCGACGCGCGCGCCGACAAGGTGCGCCGCAAGGTCTCCTCGCGGCCGGCGTCGATCATCGCGATCGTGCTCGCCGTCCTGTGGACGATCCCGACGTTCGGGCTCCTCGTCACGTCGTTCCGGCCGCCGCGCGAGATCCGCCGGTCGGGGTGGTGGGAGGCGTTCGCGAACCCCGAGTTCACGGTCGACAACTACACGGATGCGCTGTTCGGCGGCTCGACGAGCTTCGCGACGTACTTCGTCAACTCCCTCGTCATCACGCTGCCCGCGGTGATCATCCCGATCACGCTCGCGTCGCTCGCCGCGTACGCGTTCGCGTGGGTGAACTTCAAGGGCCGCAACCTGCTGTTCGTCGCGGTCTTCGCGCTCCAGATCGTGCCCATCCAGGTCACGCTCGTCCCGCTGCTCACCCAGTACGTGGACTGGGGGATCGACGGCTCGTTCTGGCCCGTGTGGCTGTCGCACTCGATCTTCGCGCTGCCGCTCGCGATCTTCCTGCTGCACAACTTCATGAAGGACATCCCGCGCGAGCTCGTCGAGGCCGCCCGCGTCGACGGCGCGGGGCACGTGAAGATCTTCTTCCAGGTCCTCATGCCGCTCCTCGTCCCCGCCATCGCGGCGTTCGGCATCTTCCAGTTCCTCTGGGTGTGGAACGACCTGCTCGTCGCGCTGACGTTCGCGTCCGGCCAGGACACCGCACCCATCACGGTGCGGCTCGCCGAGCTGTCCGGCTCGCGCGGCGCGAGCTGGCACCTGCTCCCGGCGGGCGCCTTCATCTCCATGGTCGTGCCCGTGGTCGTGTTCCTGGCGCTCCAGCGGTACTTCGTGCGCGGCCTGCTCGCCGGCTCGGTCAAGGGCTGACGCCGGCCGCGGCGAGCCGGTGGCGGCGGCCCGTCCCGCACGGCGGACGGGCCGCCGTCGCACGACCGGCGTGCGACGTGCCTTGGCGGGCGCGGTCGTAGAGTCGGTCGGTGCCCACCCGAACAGCCGCCCTCGACCGCGTCCCGGCACCGGCGCTGTTCGTCGTCTCGGGCCTCACGCAGTACCTGGGCGCGGCGATCGCCGTCGGGCTGTTCGCCGTCGCCGGGGCGGTCGAGGTGGGGTGGCTGCGCATCGCGGCCTCCGCGCTGCTCCTGCTGGCCTGGCGCCGCCCGTGGCGGCGCCGCTGGACGCGGCACGACCTCGCGTGGGCCGCGGTCTTCGGGGTCGCGCTCGCCGCGATGAACCTCGCGTTCTACGTCGCGATCGACCACCTCCCGCTCGGCACCGCCGTCGCGATCGAGTTCCTCGGCCCGGTCGCGGTCGCGGCGGTCACCGGCAGCGGCTGGCGCGAGCGCGGCGCCATCGCGGTCGCGGCGGCCGGGGTCGTGCTGCTCGCCGGCGTGACGGTCGGGTCCGACCTCCCGCGCGACGACGCCGTGCTCGGCCTCGCGGCGATCGGCGTGGCCGCGGCGTGCTGGGCCGCGTACATCGTGCTCGGCCGCCGGGTCGCCGTGGGGGGCTCGGGCGTCACGTCGCTCGCGGTCGGGATGACCGTGGGCGCGCTCGCGTTCGCGCCGTTCCTCGCGCCGGACGCCGTCCCGGTGCTCGGCGACTGGCGGCACGCCCTGGCCGTCGTGGGGATCGCGCTGTTCTCGTCCGTCGTGCCCTACGCGCTCGAGCAGGTGATCCTGCGCCGCGTCAGCGCGGCGACGTTCTCGGTGCTCCTCGCGCTGCTCCCGGCGACGGCGGCCGTGGTGGGCGCCGTCGTGCTCCGGCAGGTCCCGAGCCCCCTGGAGCTGGTCGGCCTCGTGCTCGTCTCCGGGGCGATCGCCATGACCGCCGCGCGCCCGGGCGCGCGCGGGCGCGGGGAGCCGGACGACGTGCTGCCGACCGACCCCCCGCCCGCCTGAGCGGGCCCGGACCTCAGAGGTACTGGCCGGGCGAGGGGCGGCCGTCGTGCTCGTCCGGTCGCGGCTGCTGCCCCGGCATGCCGCCGGGCGCACCGGGGCCCATGGGCGGCAGCGAGCCGGGCGGGAGGGCCCGGCGCATCTGCGAGAGCTGCGCCTGCGCGGCCATCTGCTGCGCGACGAGCGCCGTCTGGATGCCGTGGAACAGCCCCTCGAGCCAGCCCACGAGCTGCGCCTGCGCGACGCGCAGCTCCGCGTCGGTCGGGACGCTGTCGTCCGAGAACGGCAGCGTGATGCGGTGCAGCTCCTCGACGAGATCCGGCGAGAGGCCCTCCTCGAGCTCCGTGAGGGACCGCTCGTGGATCTCCGCGAGCCGCGAGCGCGCCGCCTCGTCGAGCGGGGCGTCGCGCACCTCGTCGAGGAGCTTCTTGATCATGCCGCCGATGCGCATGACCTTCGCCGGCTCCTCGATGACGGTCGCCGGGTTGCGGTCGGGGTCGGTCGAGTCGTCGCTCTCGACGACGCTCACCCCCGTGCCGTCGGGCATGACCACGGTGGAACGGCCGGGCTCGTCGTCGCCCTGCGCGGTCGCCGCGGGGTCGGGAGCGGTGGGCTCGTCGGGACGGGGGTCGCGCGGTTCGTCAGCCATGGGACCAGTCTTGCGCGTGCCACCCCCGCGCGCACCGACGGGCGCCCCCGCCGTCACGGGACGAGCAGCACCTTGCCGAACACCTCGCCCGAGTCGAGCAGCTCGTGGGCGCGCGCCGCCTCGTCGAGCGGCAGCCGTGCGTGCACGACCGGCCGCACCCGGCCGTCCTCCACGAGGGGCCAGACGTGCGTCAGCACCTCGTGCACGATGCGCGCCTTCTCCTGCGGCGGCCGGGCCCGCAGCGTCGTCCCCGCCACCGTGGCCCGTCGGGCGAGGAGGAGCCCGAGGTCGAGCTCCGCGCGTCGTCCCTTCTGCATGCCGATGACGACGAGGCGCCCGCCCGTGGCGAGGACCTCGAGGTTGCGCGGCAGGTAGGCCGCGCCGACGACGTCGAGCACCACGTCCGCGCCGTGGCCGCCCGACGCGTCCCGCACCGCGGCGACGAAGTCCTCCTCGCGGTGGTCGACGGCGAGGCTCGCCCCGAGCGCGAGGCACCGGTCGGCGCGGTCGCGACCGCCCGCGGTCACCGCGACGTGCGCCCCCAGCGCGGCACCGAGCTGGACGCCCACCGTCCCGACGCCGCCCGAGCCGCCGTGGACGAGCAGCCACTCGCCGGGCGCCAGGCGGCCCACGTCGACCACGTTGCTCCAGACGGTGCACACCGCCTCGGGGAGGGCGGCCGCGTCCACGAGGTCGACGCCGTCGGGGATAGGGAGCACCTGCGTCGCGCGCACCCGTACCTGCTCCGCGTACCCGCCGCCGTCGAGCAGCGCGACCACCCGGTCGCCGACCGACCAGCCCGACACCGCGTCCCCCACGCGGGCGACCGTGCCCGAGACCTCGAGGCCCGGCCAGTCGGGTGCGCCGGGCGGCGCAGGGTAGGATCCAGCGCGTTGTAGCAGGTCAGCACGGTTCACGCCAGCGGAAGCGACGTCCACCACGAGCTCGTCCGGCCCAGGGGTCTGGTCAGGGAGCGTGGAAACCGTTAGTTTCTCAGGGCCACCGGGGCCCGATATCGTGACGCCTCGCATCTCGCCGAGACTACGCGGAGGGCCCGGGAGGCGCCGGATCACCGACGGGGGCACCGCGTGACGAGGGCGATTGTTCGTGCTCCTCGCGGATTAGGTGTCCGGGAGAAGTGCACCGATAGTTAGTACGCACGACCGGGGAGCGAGCCCGGGAGGCGCCGCTGCCACGCGCGTCGACCATGCCGCCGAACGGGTGGACCAGGTGATGGAGGCAGGTTCGTATGCTCCGCAGGTTGAGCGTCCGCGGGAAGATCCTTGCGGCACTCGCGGTGCCCGTCCTCGTCCTCTTCGCCGCCGCGGCGATCATCTCGGCCCAGGCCATCGGGACCGCGCGCGACGCGAGCCAGACGAGCGCGCTCGTCGCGGCGCTCGCGGCGCAGGACGCGGCCGGGACGGAGATCGCGGCCGAGCGCACTTACTCGTTCCTCGACGCCAACAGCACGCGCGACACGGCCGAGGAGGCCGAGGCGCAGATGATGGCGCAGCGCGAGAAGACCGACCGCGCGCTCGACGCGCGCGACCGCGCGTACGAGCGGCTCGACACGTCGGCGCTCGACCCCCGCGTGCGCAAGGCGGTGGCCGACACGATCGGTGACCGGTCCGAGCTCACCGGTGTCCGCCAGGCGATCGACCGCTCCGGCCTCGGCCAGCTGCAGCGCAACTCGTTGTACGGCGACCTCATCGACGCGGCGCTGGACGTGCCGCGCACGCTCGCGGACACCACTCCCGACCGCAGCCTCGCGCAGTACCTCGACACCTACGTGCTCCTCGACGAGCTGCTCGCCCAGCAGGCGCTCGAGCAGCCGCTGGCCGGAGCGGTGCTCCAGGCCGCGCAGGCGGGGCAGCAGAGCGACACCACCAACCAGCAGGCCGCCGTCCTCATCACCACCGGTAACTCACTCGCTGGTCGGACACGCGCCGCGGTCCGCCAGCTGCCGGGGGAGTTCCGCCTCGAGACGCCGACGGCGACCTACAACCAGATCCGGGAGAACCTCATCGGGTCGCGCCCGGCAGCCACGCCGCCCAGCCAGGCCGCGCAGTGGCCGACGCTCTCGCAGGAGGACCGCGACCAGACCGCCCCCGTGCGCGACGCCGTGCGCACCGAGACCGCGGAGAAGGCCTCGGACCTCGCCGGGGCCGCCACGACCCGCGCCGTGATCACCATCCTCGTGACGCTCGCCGCGGTCGTCGCCTCGATCCTCGTGGCGGGCTTCATCGCGCGCGCGATCGTCAACCCGCTGCGGCGCCTCACCGACGCCGCCGAGGACGTCCGTGAGCAGCTCCCGAAGCTCGTCGAGCAGGTCGCCGTCCCGGGCCAGGGCCCGGGCATCGACCTCGCGCCGATCACCGTCGAGTCCAGCGACGAGGTCGGCCAGCTCGCGACCGCGTTCAACGACGTGAACCAGACCACGATCAAGGTCGCCCGCGAGCAGGCCGCGCTCCGCGGCTCGATCGCCGAGATGTTCGTCAACGTGGCCCGCCGCGACCAGGTGCTCCTCAACCGCCAGCTCGCGTTCCTCGACGACCTCGAGCGCTCCGAGGAGGACGCGGGCACGCTGTCCAACCTCTTCCGCCTCGACCACCTCGCGACCCGGATGCGCCGCAACGCCGAGTCCCTGCTCGTGCTCGCGGGCATCGACTCGGGCCGTCGGGTGCGCCAGCCGATGCCGGCCTCCGACGTCATCCGCACCGCGTCCTCCGAGATCGAGCTGTACGACCGGGTGCGCCTCAACCTCGTCGTCGACCCGCTCATGCTGGGGCACAACGCGCTCAACGCGGCGCACCTGCTCGCCGAGCTCCTCGAGAACGCGACGATGTTCTCGGAGCCGCACACGCCCGTCGAGGTCACCACCGGCCGTGACGCGGACTTCGTGCACATCACCGTCCGGGACCACGGTCTGGGCATGACGGCCGAGGAGATCGCGGAGGCGAACCGCAAGGTCGCGACGCACGCGGCCTCGGACGTCGTCGGCGCCCAGCGCCTGGGCCTGTTCGTGGTCGGCCGCCTCTCGGAGCGGCTCGGCGCCAAGGTCCGCTTCAGCGCCGGGGGCGACGAGCAGGGCACCGAGGTCGTCGTGTCCTTCCCGGCGGTCCTCTTCGTCCCCGACTCGAACGTCCCGCTCCCGCAGCCGACGGACCCGCTGGAGACGAGCACCCAGGCCGCCGCGCAGCAGCTCACGAGCACGGGCGTGATGCCGGCGCTCCCCGCCGAGCCCGCCGCTCCCGCCCCCGCCCCGACGACGTCCGTCGCGGCCGTGGAGCCCGAGGCCCCCGCCGCCGTGCCGGTCGACCTCGACGCGCTCACCGACGGGACCACGCAGACGGGCATGCCGCGCCGTCGCTCCCGCACGGTCGACCCGGCGGCGGCCGCGCCCAGCGCGTCGTTCGCGTCGGGCCCGCAGACGGGCGCCATCGTGCTCCCGCCGCTCGCGACCCCGGCACTCCCGGACGAGCTGCCCGCCGCGGACGAGGCCTGGACCCCGCCCGCGGAGGTGGCTCCCGCCGCGTCGGCGCTCCCGAGCCGGTCCCGTGCCGCCACGACCCCGGTCGAGCCCGTCTCGGCCGAGATCCCGGTGCTCGACGTCAGCACCCGCAGCGCGCTCTTCTCGAGCTTCCGCCCCGTGGGCGAGCGGCCGGTCACCGAGAACCCGGTCGAGCTGCCGGTCGCGCCGGACGTCACGGCGACCGACATCCCGCTGGTGAGCGACGTGCCGACGGCCGAGGCCGCCGTCCACCACGAGGTCGTCTGGACCCCGCCGGAGGTCGCGGAGCAGCCGGCCGCCGCGAGCGCGGCGACGGGCACGGAGCAGGCCTGGGCGCCCGAGCAGGCCTGGGCCCCGGAGCAGCCCGCCGAGCAGGCGTGGACCCCGGAGCAGCCCGCCGAGCAGGCGTGGACGCCGCAGCAGCCCGCCGAGCAGACGTGGGAGCCCGAGCCTGCGCAGGAGACCGCGTCCGCGGGCTGGGCGCCGTCGTCGTTCGCCGACGCGCCGCTCGACGCGACCCGCGTCGTCCCGCCCGTGGCGCCGCAGCCCGAGCAGCCCGCGGCCGAGCGCGCGCCGCTCGCCGACCGGAGCCAGGCCGCGACCGAGGTCCGGCCCGTGGCGCCCTCCGCCCCGGAGCAGACGGACGTCCCGGTCGTGGCCGAGGGCCGTGCCGCGGACGGTGCCGAGGAGATCCCCGCCGAGCTCTCGTTCGAGGCGCTTCCCCGCTTCGAGGAGCTCATGGCCGACCTCCCGACGCGCCGATCGCTGCGCGAGAGCCAGGCGCGCAAGCGCGGTCTCTTCGGGCGTCGTCCGCGGACGACCGCCACGCCGCAGGCGACGCGACCCGCCGGCCCCTCGGCGGAGGCGCTCGCCTCGCGCCCGGCGGTCTCGACGCCGGCGCCGGCACCGGCGGCGGCCGCACCCGCGGCGTCGAACCCGGTGGCACCTGCGCCCGCGGCGCCCGCCCCGGTCCAGGGGGCCCCGGCCGCGCGGCAGGAGCCGGGCGCGCCGGCACGCACGTCCGCGTTCGCGCCGCGCGCCGACCTCCCTGCTGCGCCCACGCCGTCCTTCGCCCCCGAGGCGCCGGCGGCCCCGGTGCAGGAGACGCGGAGCCTCCCCCCGGTCCAGGACGACCCGTACCCCGCGGTCCGACCGTCCGCGCCCGAGCCGGCCCCCGCCGCCGCGTGGGACGCCGCTCCCGCCAGGGACGCGGCGTCGGGCTACGGTCCGCCGAGCCCGCTCGCCCGGCGCCCGGTCGCGGAGTCCCTCGAGCCGCTGGACGCGGGCTACGTGTCCGACTCCGTCGAGGCGCGGTCGGACTGGATGGCGTCGGCGGTGCTGTACGAGGAGATGTCCACCCTGCTGCAGGGCAGCACCGATTTCCAGGAAGCGACCTTGGCGGACCCGAACGACGGCATCTACCAGCCGCTCAAGGTCGACGCCGCGGCGTCGGGCCTCGCGCGACGCTCGCGCGGCGAGGAGCGCGACGGGTACGTCGACCGCTTCACGGCGCGGATCGACCGCGACCCGGAGCAGCTGCGGGCGCGCCTGTCGGCGTTCCAGTCGGCGACCGCCCGCGGGCGTGTCGAGGGGCAGGACGAGACGAGTTCGACGTGGAACCCCGAGGCCATGGATTATGTCCCTGATTCAGCGCCGCAGGCGCGGTGACGACATGCCGTCTGCGGCAACTGACGAGGAGGAACAGTGAACGCGCTCAGCACCGAGGCCACGAACTTCGGGTGGCTGCTCGACAACTTCGTGCGGACCGTACCGGGCAGCCGGCACACGCTCGTGGTGTCGGCGGACGGCCTGCTCATGGCGATGTCCGACCAGCTCGACCGGACGAGCGGTGACCAGCTCGCCGCGATCGTCTCGGGCATGTCGAGCCTGACCCGCGGTGCGGCCCGCCAGCTCAACGGCGGGAACGTCCGGCAGGCCATCATCGAGATGGACAACGGGTTCCTGTTCCTCATGAACGTGTCGAACGGCTCCGTCCTGGGCGTGGTGGCCGAGGCGAACTGCGACATCGGCCTCATCGGCTACGAGATGGCGCTCCTCGTCTCGCGCACGGAGGCGACCCTGACGCCGCAGCTCATCTCGGAGATGCGGGGTAGCCTTCCGGTCGACGGTGCGACCCGAACCCCGGTGGGATGAGGACTGATCGATGACGAACGTACCTTTCGGCAGCATGGGAGCCCACGACGGGTACGAGGCGGCGACCGTCCGCCCGTACGCGGTGACGGGTGGTCGCGTGCGGTCCGCCACGTCCGACCTCCCGCTCGAGGCGCTCGTCGAGGTCATGCCGGGTGCCGTGAACAGCTTCGGGCTGCCGCCCGAGAAGCGCTCGATCCTCCAGCACGCCGCGCACACGTACGTCTCGATCGCCGAGCTCTCCGCGCTCCTGCGCCTGCCGCTCGGCGTGACGAAGGTGCTCGTCGCGGACCTGCAGGAGGACAACTACATCACCGTCCACACGTCGACCCCGCTCAACGTCCACACGGGTCACGGCAGCAACCACTCGGGTCTGTCCCTGAGCGTCTTGGAGAGTGTTCTCAATGGCATTTCCACCCTCTGACGGCTCGGGGAGCGGGCCGCAGGCAGGGCAGCCGTCCGGGGCGAGCGGGGGTGCGCCCGGCGGTCAGCCGGCGCTGCGCCAGACGGCGTGGGCTCCGGTGAGCGCCCCCGTCGGCGTGCCGACCCAGGCGGCTCCGGCGACGCCCGGCCAGCCTGCGGCACCGCAGCAGCCGGCCGCGGCCCAGCCCGTCGCTCCGGCGGCGCCGCAGCCGGCGGCACCGCAGCCCGTTGCGCCGGTGGCACCGCAGCCCGCGACGGCTCCGGCCGCACCGCAGCCGGTCGCCCCTGCTCCGGCCGCCGCGCAGCCCGCCCCCGCTCCGGCCGCCGCGCAGCCCGCCCCGGCTCCGGCCGCCGCGCAGCCGTCCCCGGCCGCCGCGCAGCCTGCGTCGGCTCCCGTCGCGCAGGCCGCGGCCCAGCCGCGCACCGCGCCGCAGCCCCTGGCTGCCGCGCAGCCCGTGGCTCCCGCTCAGCAGGCGCCTGCTCAGCAGGCGCCCGCTCAGCCGGTCGCCCCGGTGCAGCAGGCGGCCCCCGCGCGCCCGGTCGCGGCAGCGCCCGTGGCTCCGCCCGCCGCGGCGGCGCAGCCCGGGGGCGCGGCGGCGTCCCGGACCGCGCCGACGGTCGTGAAGATCGTCGTCGCGGGCGGCTTCGCCGTCGGCAAGACGACGTTCATCGGCTCGATCTCGGACGTCGAGCCGCTCAACACCGAGGCCGCGATGACGGAGCACTCGGTGGGCGTCGACGACGCGGGCGGCGTGTCCGACCGCAAGACGACGACGACCGTCGCGATGGACTTCGGCCGCGTCTCGCTGCCGGGCAACCTGTGGCTCTACCTGTTCGGCACGCCGGGCCAGGACCGCTTCCTCTTCATGTGGGACGACCTGGTCCGCGGCGCGATCGGCGCCGTCGTGCTCGTCGACACCGACCGCCTGGAGCAGTGCTTCCCGGCGATCGACTACTTCGAGTCGCGCAACATCCCGTTCGTCGTGGGCGTCAACTGCTTCGACGGCGTGGCCAAGCACAAGCTCGAGGACGTCCGCGAGGCGCTGCAGATCCCGCCGCACGTGCCGATGCTCTACACGGACGCGCGCTCGCGCGCGGCGACGAAGCAGACGCTCATCGCGCTCGTCCAGCTCGCGATGCGCCAGCTCCGCGGCGCGGCCTGACCGCTCCCGCACCCCGCGCCACCGCACGACGGCGGGCCGCCCTCCACGGGTCGGCCCGCCGTCGTCGTGCACGGGCGGGGCGTGCCACAATGGCTCGCCGGGAGGGCTGACAGAGCGGCCTAATGTGACGGTCTTGAAAACCGTTGTGCGGCGACGCACCGGGGGTTCGAATCCCTCGCCCTCCGCCAGTCGTGCCGTCAGGCCGGGTCGGGAGCCGTGCTCCGTCCCGGCCTGACGCGCGCCGGGCGCAGTGCTGCCGGGGCGTGCGCCGGGACCAGCGGGTGCCGCGGTGCCACCGGGTCCAGCACGGCGTACGCACCGCCGAGCGGCGGGCGCACGTCCTCGTCCCCCGCGTTGGGCCAGAGCGCACAGGCCCGTTCCGCGAGCGCCGTGATCGTGAGCGACGGGTTCACCCCGAGGTTCGCGCTCACCGCGGACCCGTCCATGACGTGCAGGCCGGGCTGACCGTGGACACGGTGGTACGGATCGATCACACCCGTCCGCGGCGAGGCGCCGATCGCGCACCCGCCGAGGATGTGGGCCGTCATCGGGACGTCGAAGGGCTCGCCGACGGTCCCTCCCGGCATGCCGCCCATGCGCCGGGCCATGCGGCGCGCGGCGTCGTTCCCGGCCGGGATCCAGGTCGGGTTGGGCGCGCCGTGCCCCTGGCGGGACGTGAGGACCTTGCGGCCGAGGAACCCGCGCCGCAGTGAGGTGGTGAGCGAGTTGTCGTGGCTCTGCATGACGAGCGCGATGATCGTCCGCGACGACCAGCCGCGCAGGTCGGCCATCGCCGGCAGGTCCCGACGCCGGCGCCACAGCTCCCGCATCCAGGTGCGCCACCTGCCCGGGCCACCGTCCGTGAGGACGGTCTGGAGCAGCCCCATGGCCCCCGACCCCTTCCCGTACCGCACGGGCTCGACGTGGGTCCGGGCGTCCGGGTAGAACGACGACGTGATCGCGACGCCGCGCGAGTAGTCGGGTGCGTCGGACCGTCGCTGGTGGTCGCGACGCCGGACCGTGGCGCCGAGCAGGGCCTCGGAGTTGGTGCGCGTGAGGTGTCCCAGTCGCTCGGAGACCCCCGGCAGGCGTCCCGAGTCCCGCATGGCGTGGAGGAGTCTCTGCGTGCCCAGCGCCCCCGCGGAGAGCACGACGTGTCGTGCCGTGTAGCGCCGCCGTCCTGCCCAGGGGCGCCCCGAGCGATGGGCGAGGACCTCGTGCACGACGCCGCCCGCGCCGTCGGGCACGGGCCGCACCTCGGTGACGGTCGTGAGCGGCAGGACCTGGGCGCCGCCGCGCTCGGCGAGGTAGAGGTAGTTCTTCACGAGCGTGTTCTTCGCCCCGACCCGGCACCCCGTCATGCACGCGCCGCACTCGGTGCAGCCGCGCCGCTCGGGCCCGGCCCCGCCGAAGTAGGGGTCGGGGGCGGTGACCCCCGGCTCCCGTGTCCCGCCTCGGCCGAAGAACACACCGACCGGCGCCTTCACGAAGGTGTCGCCCACCCCGGTCTCGCGGGCCACGTCCTCCAGGACGTCGTCCGCGGGGGTGCGTCCGGCGTAGGTGGTCACGCCGAGCATCCGGCGCGCCTGGTCGTACCAGAGCGCCAGCTCGGACCGCCAGTCGGCGACGTCGGCCCAGGCGGGGTCCGTGAAGAAGTCGTCGAGCGGCTCGTACAGCGTGTTCGCGTACACGAGGCTGCCGCCGCCGACACCGGCGCCGGCGAGGACGAGCACGTCGCGGAGGCGGTGGATGCGCTGGATCCCGAAGCACCCGAGGGCGGGTGCCCACAGGAACGACCGGAGACGCCACGACGTGCGGGGGAGCTCCTCGTCGGTGAAGCGGCGGCCCGCCTCGAGGACGCCGACGCGATAGCCCTTCTCGGTGAGGCGCAGGGCGGCGACGCTGCCGCCGAACCCCGAGCCGACCACCAGCACGTCGAAGTCGGTCGGGACGCGCGGGCCACCGCGCCCGGGTACGTCGGCGGGGGCGGTGCGGGGGACGTCGGCGGCCATGGGCAGACGGTACGCCACGACGGCGCGGGGCTCTGGCCGGGAGGTCCGGGACCTTCGGCGAGTGCCGGTCGCGGGGCGGTACGGGATCATGGCGTCGTGACGCCTGAGCCCTCCCCGGCCGACGAAGCCGGTCTCGAGCCCGTCGACCTCATCCGCCGGTCGGGCACCGTGCTGCGGATCGGTCGGCTCGCGCTGTCCGCGGGCACCGGCAGCTACCGCGTGAAGTCGCACATGACGCGCGCGGCCCGGGCGTTGGGCCTGGACCGCATCGCGGCGCACGTGACGCTGACGGAGATCACCGCGACGTCCTACCGCGGGCCGATCTTCCGCACGGAGCTCACCGAGGTGCGCTCCATCGGGATCAACGCGGACCGGCTCGCGCAGCTCGAGCGCTTCTCGGCCACGCTGCCGGCGGGGGCCGACCTCGACGAGGTCGACGCGGAGCTCGACCGGATCGCGCGCCGACCGCCGCTCTACGGGGCGTTCCTCAACGCCCTGTGGGCGGGGATCGCGTGCGCCGCGTTCGCGTTCCTCAACCACGGCGGCCTCGTCGAGTGCGGCGCCGTGCTCGTCGCGGCGGCGCTGGGGCAGGGGGTCCGGCGCGCGATGCTGCACCGCGGCATCAACCAGTTCGGCGTGACGATGCTCGCGGCCGCGGTCGCGAGCGTCGCGTACCTGGGGCTCGTGCTGGGGCTCTCCGCGCTGGCCGGGGTCGAGGGCGGCCACGAGGCGGGGTACGTCTCGGCGGTGCTGTTCCTCGTGCCGGGGTTCGCGCTCGTGACGGGAGCGCTCGACCTCGCGAAGCTCGACTTCTCGGCGGGCGTCGCGCGCGTGACGTACGCGCTGATGATCCTCGCGTCGGCGGCGCTAGCGGTGTGGGGCGTCTCGGCCGCCGCAGGCCTCGCCCCGGACCCGGTGCCCGCACCGGTCCTCGCGGAGCCGCTGCTGTTCGGCCTGCGCGCGGTCGCGAGCTTCCTCGGGGTGCTGGGGTTCGCGCTGATGTTCAACAGCCCCTGGGCGATGGCGCTCGGGGCGGCCTCGATCGGCATGGTGGCGAACGTGGGGCGCCTGCTCCTCGTCGACGGCGACGTCGTCCCGCAGGCGGCCGCCGCGGCGGCGGCGCTGCTCGTGGGCCTGCTCGCGGCGACAGTCGCGCCCGCGCTGCGCGTCCCTCGTATCACGGTGTCCGTCCCGGCCGTGGTCATCATGGTCCCCGGCGTCACGGCGTACCGGGCGGTGTACGAGTTCAACACCGGCGCGACGGCGCAGGCCCTCGCCTACGCGGTCGAGGCGGGCCTGGTCATCGTCGCGCTCGCGATCGGGCTCGCCGTCGCGCGGATGCTCACCGACCGGGAGTGGACGTTCGAGCGGTAGGAGGGGACGCCGTCGGGCCGGCGGTTTGGTCTGGTGGCGACGCCCTTGTACCCTGGGCGACGCAGGCTCTCCGCGGAGTCCTGCGAGGAGACGTCGCATAGTCAGGTCTAGTGCGCCACCCTGCTAAGGTGGTAACGGGGCAACCCGTTCGAGGGTTCAAATCCCTCCGTCTCCGCTCAGGAAGGTCTCGGTGTGCACGCACCCGGGGCCTTTTCTGTTGCCCGGGATCGTGCGGCCTCCACCGCCCGACGCGCGGGCGGGGCGGCCGGGCTCGTGGCGAGCCCCAGCCGCCCCGGTGCCGTCACCGGCCCTGCGTGACGCCCCGACGTCGTCCCTGCGCCGTGGGCCGTGCCCTACGCCGTGCCGGTCGTCGCGAGCGCCGACCGCACGACGAACCGCGACGCGCCCGCCCCGGCGAGCACGAGCGCGGACGCCCCCAGGACGCACAGCAGGAACTGCAGGGCGACGCTCGCGTTCGTGAAGGCGTTGATGCCGAGGACGGGCACCATGAACAGCAGCACGGCCGCGGTCGCGACGCCCACGCTGACGACGAGCGGCACGAGCGTCTCGCGGAAGCGCGCCCGGTCGAGCGTCCGCAGGTCGGTGCCCGCGAGGACGAGCGTGCGGTACTCGCCGCGCTGGTCGATGACCCGGCCCGCCTGCATGACACCCGTCGAGACGGCGGCCAGGACGCCCGCGATGGCGAGGGTGAGGAAGCCGCCCGTCTTGATGTCGACGAGGAACTGGGCCTCCGCGGGGTCGGACGCGGTGCCCGGGTCGAAGAGCGCGAAGATGCTCGCGAGGCCCGCGATGAACGTCGCGAGCGCGACCCCGCCCACGGACCGCCACGCGGTCTTCGGGTTGTCCACGATCCGCCGTCCGGCGAGCAGCGTGGGCACGCGGCGCGCGGAGCCGGCGGTGATCCTGCCGACGACCCAGATGACGAACGGCCCGACGAGGTTGAGCGTCGCGAAGCCGATCAGCAGGATGACGACGACGACGGTGATCCCCACCGCGGCCGAGCCGAACGACAGGTTGGTCGCGACGATCATCGCGACGGCCGCGAGCCCGGTCGCGAGCAGGCGCACCGCCTTGAGGCCCGGGGGAGTGACGCGCGCGGCGACGCCGAGCGGCGTGATCGCGACGCGCCGGAGGCTGACGAGCGCCGACACCAGCGCGACCGCGACCACGAGGACGACGGCGCCCAGCAGGGCGGGCACGCCGACCCACAGCTCGGCGACGTCGAACGTGCGGCCCTGGAAGCGCAGCTGCGCGACGAGCGGCAGGAGGGCGCCGTAGCCGACCAGGCCGACGAGCGCGCCCGTGACGGCCTGGGCGGCGGCGTCGAGCACCGTGAGGGACGTGACCTGGCCAGTCGTCGCCCCTGCGAGCCGGAGCGCCGCGAGGCGCGCGTCGCGGCGCGCGACGGCGAGCCGCGCGGCCGCCCCGCCGAGCGTCACGAGCGGGATGAGCAGCAGGAGCGAGGCGATGCCGGCAAAGATCGGGTACTGCGTGTCGTAGGACGTCACGGCCGCGTCCACGCCCTCCTGCATGCCCTCGATCCCGCCCGCGCGGCCGAGGAACGCCCCGAACCCGCCCACGACGACGAGCAGGATCGCGGTGGTCGTGGCGAACGCGATGACGGCGAGCACGTTGGTCAGGCCCTGCGGGTCGCGCTCGTCGGCGCTGCGGCGGCGCAGGAGCCACCAGAGGTCGACGGTCCTCATCGGGCGCTCTCCTGACCGGGGACGGCCGGGGCGGCGACGTCGTGGCCGGGCGCGAAGAACTCGCCGGAGATGAGCCCGTCGCGCATCGTCACCGTGCGCGAGCAGTGCCGCGCGACCCCGGCGTCGTGCGTCACGACGACGAGCGCGGCACCCGAGTCGCGGGTCGCGCGGGTCAGGACGTCGAGCACCTCCGCGCCGGTCGACTGGTCGAGGGCGCCCGTCGGCTCGTCGGCGAACACGACGCCCGGCGACCCGACGAGGGCGCGCGCGATCGCGACGCGCTGCGCCTGCCCGCCGGAGAGCTCGCCCGGCCGGCGCTGCTCCATCCCGGCGAGGCCGAGGTGGGCGAGCCAGCGGGCGGCGACCGCGGTGGCCTCCGCGCGGGCCGTGCCGGCGAGCATGAGCGGCAGCGCCGCGTTCTCGACGGCGGGCAGCTCGGGCAGGAGCTGGCCCGACTGGAAGACGAAGCCGAAGTCCTGGCGGCGCAGGATCGTGCGCCGCGCCTCCGAGAGCGTCGCGACGTCCTCGCCGCGCCACGACACCGAGCCGGACGTCGGCGTGATGATGCCCGCGAGGCAGTGCAGGAGCGTCGTCTTGCCGGACCCGGACGGGCCCATGATCGCGAGCGACTCCCCGGGACGGACCGTGAGGCTCACGCCCGCGAGGGCGTGCGTCGCGGTCTGCGCGGAGCCGTAGACCTTGGTGAGCGCGCTCGCGACGAGTGGCGAGCCGCCGGGGACGGGAGTGGGGCCGGTGAACGTCATGCGTCGATCGTCCGCCGGGGAGCGGTGCCGCCGCGTCGGGCTGGGGACGGGACGTCGCCCGGCCCGGGTCCGACCGTGGGGGGACCGTGCGGCGTCGTTCGTGCGGCGACGGTCGGACGGCGTGGCGTCCGTCACGCCGCGGCCTCCGGGCCCGGATCCGGTTTGGGATCAGGGCGAGGACGCGGTAGTGTTCTCGACGGCCGGTGAGCGATCAACGGCCAGCACGACCAGCGCCCGTAGCTCAACGGATAGAGCATCTGACTACGGATCAGAAGGTTGGGGGTTCGAATCCCTCCGGGCGCACAGCGGAACGGCCTCACCCGACGGGTGGGGCCGTTCGTCGTTTCCCGCGCGTCTCGTGACGCCGCGGCTGGGCGACCTGCCCTCCCGGTTTCCGCACGATCGTGCTACGTTCGCCGGGTGACCAAGGGCGACGACACGCGGCAGGCGATCCTGCACCGCGGCGTGGAGGCTGCGTACCGCGTCGGCCTGGCGGGCCTGACGATCGGTGAGCTCGCGCGCGCCACGGGCATGTCGAAGAGCGGGCTCTACGCGCACTTCCGCTCCAAGGAGTCGCTCCAGCTCGCGGTGCTCGACCAGGCGCGCGCGGAGTTCGTCGACACGGTCGTGGCGCCCGCGCTGCGCACGCCCCGCGGCGAGCGGCGCCTGCGCGAGCTGTTCGAGCGCTGGCTCGTGTGCGACCTGCGGCAGCAGCCCGGCGGTTGCCTGTTCGTCAAGGCGGCGACCGAGCTCGCCGCCCAGGAGGGGCCGGTCCGCGACCAGCTCGTGCGCGACCACCAGGACCTGTACGACGCCGTCGCGCAGGTCTACCGGACGTGCGTCGCCGAGAGCGGCTTCCGCGACGACGTGGATCCGCAGCAGTTCGCGTCCGAGCTGTACGGGGTGATGCTCGCGCTGCACCACGCGCACGTCTTCATGGCCGACCCGCTGGCCGAGGACCGGGCGCGTCGCGCGTTCGAGGCGCTCCTCGACGGGTCGCGCGCACCCGTGCCGGTCGCCTGAGCGCCTGCCCCGCACCCGACCCACCCCGACGGAGAGGATCCTCGTGACCACCTCGCGAGCCGAGAAAAGCACGACCGTTCGCCTGGACCGACGGCGCGCCGCGCGTCGTCGGAAGGCCGCGGCTCGACTCGCGCTCGTGCGCGCCCGGTTCGCGGTGCTCCAGACGGTGTCGCCCCGGCGGGCCGCCCGGCTCGCCCTCGACCTGTGGTGCACCCCGCCCGACGGCGCAGGTCGTCGCCGCGACGACCGTGCCGTCGCCGGTGCCCTGAGCACCGTGACGACGTCGTCCGGCGCGCGGGTCGTCGTCGAGTCGTGGGACCCGCACGCCTCCGCGGACGACGCGCGTGACGGGACGGTCGACGGGGCGGGGGCCGGCGTCGTCTACCTCGCGCACGGGTGGGGCGGGCGGCGCGGCCAGCTCGGCGCGTTCGTCGAGCCCTTGCGTGCCGCGGGCCACCGCGTCGTCGCGTTCGACGCGCCGAGCCACGGGGACTCCGGGCCCGGCCGCCTCGGTCCGCGGCGCAGCACGATGCCCGAGCTCGCGGACGCCCTCGCCGCGGTGGTGCGCGAGCACGGGGAGGCGACGGCCGTCGTCGGGCACTCGCTCGGCACGGCGACGACCGTGCTCGCGGTGCGCGACGGCCTGCCCGCGGGGCGCCTCGTGCTCGTCGCGGCGATCGCCGACGTCCTCGGCCAGCTCGACGGGTTCGCCGACCTGCTGGGCCTGTCGCGCCCGACGCGCGAGCTCCTCCAGAGCCGGCTCTCCGACCTGGCCGGGCGCCCGCTGCCCGAGCTCGACGTGCGCGAGACGCTGCGCACCCACCCGGTGCCGCCGGCGCTCGTCGTGCACGACCGCGCCGACAAGGAGGTCCCGTACCCCGTGGGTGCCGCGCTCGCGGCGGCCTGGCCCGAGGGCGAGCTGCTCACGACCGACGGGCTCGGGCACCACCGGCTGCTGCGCGACCCCGACGTCGTGCGGGCGGTCGTCGACTACGTGACGCCACCCGCCGCGCGGCCCGACCCGGAGCCCGTCGTCAGGCCGGCGGCCGGTAGCCGGTGACCTGCGTGAGCGCCCGTGCGCGGTTCGAGCGCGCGAGCATCACGCAGCCCGGGACGAACGCCCCGAGCAGGAGCGGCCCGACGACGAGCATCGCGGCCCACATCATCAGGGCGAGGTAGCCGGCGGCCGAGTTGCTCGACGGGTCGCTGTCCGCGTAGGCGAGCAGGCCGATGCTCAGCGCGCCCGCGGCGACCATGAGGACGACCGGCACCCAGATGAGCACCCAGGCGGTGCGTCGGTACCGCGGCGTGAAGGCGGCCGCCGGCGGCGGGGGCGTCGGCGCGTACCCCGGCGGCGGGTACCCGGGACGCGGCGGGTAGGTGGGCTGCGGGGGATAGGCGGGCTGCGGCGGGTGCGCGCGGTACGGCGGGCCCGGCGAGAAGCCGCCGTACGGGGAACCGCGCCGCGGGTCGTGCGGGGGGTGGGGCGGCGGGGAGGTCATCCCTCCTGGATACCAGCCGGACGAGGATCGTGCGCGGACGTCCGGTGGCGTGCTCGGGTGTCGGGGGACCCCGGTAGCGTCGGACCATGCCGTCGGACAAGGTCGACCTCAAGGCGTTCCACCGCGAGCTCTACGCGCCGCCCCGCGGCCGGTTCGTCGAGGTCGACGTGCCGACCCTGGCCTACCTCGCCGTCGACGGCGAGGGCGACCCCAACACGGCGCCGGCCTACGCGCAGGCGGTCGAGGCGCTGTTCTCCCTGTCCTACGCCGTGAAGTTCGCGAGCAAGCGCGCGGGGCGGGACTACGTCGTCGGGCCGCTCGAGGGGCTGTGGACGGCCGACGACCTGGGCACGTTCGTGCGCCGCGAGAAGGGCGCGTGGCGGTGGACCCTCCTCGTCCTCCAGCCCGACTGGGTCGACGAGGACACGGTGGTCGCCGCCACGGAGACGCTCCGGGCGAAGAAGGAGCCCCCGGCCGCGCTCGACCTCGTGCGCCGCACGAGCCTCACGGAGGGGCGGTCGGTGCAGACGCTGCACGTCGGCCCGTACGACGACGAGGGCCCGGTGCTCGCCGAGCTGCACGACGTCTACCTGCCCGAGCACGGGCTCACGTTCGCCGGGCCGCACCACGAGATCTACCTGAGCGACGTCCGGCGCACCGACCCCGCGAGGCTGCGCACCGTGCTCCGCCAGCCGGTCCGCCCGGTCTGACGCGCAGGCCCGCCCGGCGCCGCCACGCCCGAACGGGCCGTCGCGTGCGGCCCGACCCCGCGCACCCGCGGCGCGACGTCAGGCGGCGACCCGCCGCCGCGCCCAGGCGAGGTCGGTCGCGTCGAGCACGTCGGTGAGGCGGCGGCCCGCGAGGCCGCGCGCCCAGGCGGGGGACGCGCCGTCGGGCACGGCCTCCTGGAGCACCCACTCGCGCACGCCGAGGCGGCGCAGGTGCGTGCCGAGCGCGAGGAGCTCGGTGCGCGAGTGGACGCTCGGGTCGACGGTCGTGCGCACCTCGTGGTCGACGCCCGAGCGCAGGATCACGGCCAGCGCCTCGAACGCGCGCCGGCCCGACGGGATCGTGCCCGTCACGACGGGGTAGCGCGACGGCAGGTGCTTGATGTCGAGGCCGACCCAGTCGACGAACGGCAGCAGCCGGGCGAGCCGTGCGGGCCACGGGCCGGCCGTGTGGAGCCCGACGTCGAGCCCGAGGCCCCGCACGTCGTCGATTGCGCCGAGCAGCCCGGGGTGCAGGGTGGGCTCGCCGCCCGAGAACACGACGCCGTCGAGCAGGCGACGGCGCGGCGCGAGGAACGCGACGACCTCGGACCAGGGGACCGTGTCCTGCGGCTGCGGGCCGCCGAGCGCGGCGACCGCGCACAGCCCCGGGTGGTGGCAGTAGCCGCAGCGCCACGGGCAGCCCTGGGTGAGGACGGTGGCGACCCGTCGGCCGGGCCAGTCCGTGACGGACAGCCGGTCCAGTCCGGCGACCACGAGGCCGGGGCGGGTCATCGGCGGCTCCTTCGGACCACGACGGCCCGGCGGTCCGGACCTCCTGACGGCGGTGCCGTCAGGACCTCGAACGTATCCTCGCGGGCCCCCGCGCCGGACCGGCCGAAGGTCCCGACCTGCCGGGCCCGATCCGGGCCCGGTCCAGGCCCGACGCAGCCCCACGCGGGACGCACGTGCCGTACGCGACGGACCCGGGGCCGCGCGCCCCGGGCGGGCGCACGACCCCGGGTCCGGGGGCCGGGACGGTCAGCCGCAGGCGGGCTGCCCGTGCTCCGGCGTCGCGACGGTCTCGCGCTCGTCGGCGTCGTCGGACGGCGCGGCCGTCGCGGTCACGGGGCCGGTCGTGGCCCCGCGGACGGCGAACGACTGGTACGCGTTCTTGCCGGGTGCCACGGACGGGAAGCTCTTCGCGCCCCACGGGGTGGCGACGTCGACGTCGAGCGGGACGTCGTCGTCGTTCACGACGCGCACCGCCACGTACGCCTTGCCCGCGAGGCACCGCACCTCGGCCGTCGCGGTCACGGCGACGGCGGCCGGCGACGCCGGGTCCGCCGCGCCGGGCGCGAGCACCCGGAGGGCCGTGAGGCCCGGGTCGCCGTCCCGCCACGACGTGCTCAGCGCGACGTACCGGGCCGTGCGGTCCACGGCGAGCGTGCCGCGCGCGCCACCGGCACCGATCGTGCCGACGTCGGTGAAGGTCAGGCCGTCGTCGCTCACCGAGAGGACCGACTCCGGCGCGCCGCCGCGCTCCCACGCGGCGACGACGGTGCCGATCTCGCGCGGCGCGCCCAGGTCGGTGACCATGCGGCCGTCCGGCCCGGGGACCCACGCCGTCGCGGCGTCGCCGTCGACGGCGAGCGAGGGCGACGTCATGCCCGTGGGCAGCACGGACGCGGGGAACGTGAGCGTGCTGAGCGCGTGGTCCGCGACCGGGAACGGGGTCGAGTCCCGGAGGGTGACGCGCGTGCCCGACGGCGCCGCCCCGACCGTGCGCGTCGCGCCCGTCTCGGCGTGGCGCAGCTCGACCGGCGACCCGTCGCCGCTGACGCGGAACGAGCGGGCGTCGTCGACGGCGACCGTGACCCCGGTCGGGGTCTGCCCGGCGGGTGTGGCGACCGTCGCGCGCGGCGCGAGGACGACGGCGTCGCCCGCGGGGACCGTGACCGCGAGCGTCGAGGCGTCCGCCCCGACGGTCTGGGTGCCGGCGTAGACCGGGACGGCCCCGCCGTCGTGCGGGACGGTGAGGGTCGTCGCGACGTCGGCGCCCGTGAGGTTGAACGCGACGACGTACCCGTCGACCGCGCTCACGAGCACGCCCGCCGCGTCGGCCGTGGGCACGCGGACCCCCGCCTGCGCGGCCGTCGCCGCGGCGTCGCCGGGGACCATCTCGACGAGCCGGGGCCCGGTCGCGCCGTCGGTGAGCCGCACGACGTGCCGCGTGTCGGTCGCGCGCGAGACGGTCACGGGGGCGTCCGAGCCGCGCACGACGAACCCGGCCTCGCCCTCGACGTTGAGCCAGTCGCCCTCGCTGCTCAGCACCTGGTCGCCCGTGTACCGGAACGACGCGGCGTCGTGCCACGTCTGCCCGTCGAGCGACGTCTGGACGCGGTACTCCTGGCCCGCGGCGACCTCCCAGCCGAGCTGGACCTGGCTCACCGCGGTGGGTGCGCCGAGGTCGACCTGGACCCACGAGTCGGGCCGCGTGCGGTCCGCGACCGCGACGGCCCAGCGCGTCGTGGCGGAGCCGTCGGTGACGGCGCTCGCGGGGTTCGACCCGTTGGCGCTCGACGCCGTGGCCGGCTTGCCCGCGGCGACGTCGGTGCCCGCCGGGGAGAACGCGCGCAGGTGGTAGAGCGAGTAGCCGTAGGCCGCGTCGCCGCGCACACCCTGCATGCGGACGTAGCGCGTGGTGACCGGCGCGGGCTCGTCCGCGCCCTCCGGGGTGAGGTCGACGGTGTCGAGCCGCGCGACGTTCACGTCCGCCGGGGCCTTGCCGTACGCGGTCGCGGTGGTCCACGTCCGGCCGTCGGTCGACGTCTGGACGAGGTACCGCGCGCCCGCGCTCGCCTCCCACGCGAACCGCACGGCGCCCACGGTCGTCTCCTCGCCGAGGTCGACCTGGATCCACGAGTCCGGTCGCGTGCGCTCGCCGACCGCGACGGCCCAGCGGGTCGACGGGTTGCCGTCGGTCACGCGCGCCGCGGTGCGGCCGCCCGCCGCGTCCTGGCTCGACGCCGTCGCGACCTTCCCGGCCGCGAGGTCGGTCGTCGACCCCTCGTCGCCGTAGGCGTGGAACGCGAACATCGAGTAGCCGTACTGCGGGTGGCCCTGCTGCCCGAGGAGCCGGACGTACCGCGCCGTGACGGGCGCGAACGACAGGTCGTCGACGCGCGCGGCCTTCGCGTCCGCGGGGTCGGCCGGACGCGTCACGGGGAGCGTCGCGGTGGTCTCGCCCTCGGCGGTCGTGTAGGTGCGCGACCCGTCGAGGCCCGAGTAGCCGTTCATGGCGAGGTTGCGGACGGACAGGCTCGCGTCCTCCGTGCCAGCACCGGTCGACGCGTAGACGGCGGCGCCCGTCGGGAGCGTGACCTGGCCCGCGTACCCGCCGCCGACCCGGAACACCGACGACGTGCCCTCGAAGCCGTCGCGCGGGCGGGTGTACGTCGTCACGTGCCGCTCGTCGACCGTGGCACCGGTCGTGGGGTAGAGGAACGGGGTCGAGCCCGAGACGTGGAACAGCCACGAGTCGTGCGCGGGGACCCAGGGGAACTTCACGAACCCCTTGCGGCTCGACGCCGCGGCCCACGCGTCCGCCGTCTGCTGGATGGTCAGGCCCGGCCCGGCGCCGAAGTCGCGCACGCCGGCGAGGCGCTCGAAGAACTCGTCCTGCGGCGTCGGCTCGACGGGGCCCTCGGGCGACTCGGCCGCCTCGACGTGCAGGAGGTAGGAGATCGCGATCTCCGCGCGCGCCTCGGGCTCGTACTTGGGCTCGCCCGAGAACTTCGCGAGCCGGTAGACCGGCGCGTACGACTGGTAGTCCTCGAGCGCGGCGGCGAGGTTCGCCTCGGCGCGCGCGGCGTCGGGGTCGCGCAGGACCTGGCCGAGGAACGCCATGGGGATGGCGTCGCGGCCGTAGAGGAACTCGCGGTCGGCGACCATGGGCATGAACGGCTCGCCCGCGTCGGACATGACGAGCTTGATGGACTCCCAGAGCTCGGCCGAGTTCGGCTGGTGCAGCAGGATCTCGGGGAGCGGCTCGTCGCGGAGCAGGAAGTGGATCGCGTTGCGGCCGCCCGAGCGCCAGATGTCGGACTGGTAGTGCGGCCCGAACGACCCGTGGTTCTCCACGAGGTACGTGTCGTGGATGGTCTGCATGGTGTTCGTCGACACGGCCTTGCCCGCGACGACGGCCGGGTTGTTCCGGTCGGCCGTCGGCTGGCCCGCGGCGTTGCGGCCCCAGTCGCCGAGCTGCTCGGCCCAGCGTGCGGCGTCGGGGTCGTCGGGCGCCCAGGCGAGGCCGGGCGCGAGGGCCTGCGTGTAGACGCCGACCTCCTCCTGCGCGGTGTCGCCCTCGTGCTTGCCCGTCGGCCAGTCCGCGGTCCACGAACCCGAGAGCGGGTCCTTGCCGAAGTCGAGGTCGGCCGTGTACTTCGACTGGCCCGTCGCGATCGTCGTGAGGTTGGCCTGCGTCGTGGCGTCGAGCTCGTCCCACAGCAGCGTCCCGGCCGCGAGGAAGTAGGACTGGAACGTCGAGTCCCAGAACAGCTTCTTGCCCCACGTGCCCGCCGGGTCCACGAACCGGTTGGTCGCTGCGTAGTGCCGGATCGTCGCGAGCGTGCGGGCACGCAGCGTCTCCTCCGGGACCCCCGCGAGCTCGGCGTCGTACTCGCCGTGGGTCAGGAGCACGGCGTTGCCCAGCACGACGGCGAAGTTGAAGTCCTTGAGCTGGTACACCCCGGCGGACTCGTCCCAGACGGTCTCGACCCAGCGGGTGTGGCGCAGCAGCGCGCCGTAGTAGTCGGCGGCGGTCGCGTCGGGGGCGCCGTACGCCGGAGCGGCGTCGACCGTGGTGGACGCCGGGGCCACCGGCGGGGAGGCCGGCGCGCCCTGGGCGGTCGCGGGGGCCAGGAGGAGGGAGCCGGCCGTCGCGAGCGCGAGGGCGGCGGTCGTCGTGCGGCGCCGAGCGCGGCGCACGGCAGGGGGCGGGGCGGGCGATCGGGTCATGGTGCGTGTCTCTCGTCGTCGTCGTCGGGAGCGGTCCGCCGTGGACGGCGGTGCGGCGCGGGCGGTTGCCGAGGGGCCAGGCGTGCGGAGCGCCGGTGCTCGTCATCCTGACAGCGCTGTCTGCCCGTGTCCAGGGGTTCCGGAGAACTGCTGCGGGTGATCCTCGACGGTGCGGGACGAGCGGAGGCCCGCCGGGGGACGTGGTGCGACCACGCTCCCCGACGGGCCTCCGGGCGGCGGACGACGGACGGTCGGGGCTCAGCCCTTGACCGAGCCCGACATCAGCCCCCCGACGAAGTACTTGCCCAGGACGATGTACACGAGCAGCGTCGGGAGCGACGCGAAGAGCGCACCGGCCATGGAGACGCCGTAGTTCTGCAGCAGCGCGCCGTTCGCGAGGTTGTTAAGCGCGAGCGTCACGGGCCCGTTCTGGCTGGAGGAGAAGAACACCGCGAAGAGGAAGTCGTTCCACGCGGACGTGAACTGCCAGATGAGCACGACCACGAAGCTCGGGATCGAGATCGGCAGGATGATCGACCAGTAGGTGCGCAGCATCCCCGCGCCGTCGACGCGCGCGGCCTCGACGAGCTCGTGCGGCACGGTCATGTAGTAGTTGCGGAAGATGAGCGTCGTGATGGGGATGCCGTAGACGACGTGCAGCAGGATCAGCGACGGCACGCCGCTCGGGATGCCCAGGCCCAGCACGAGCTGGTTGAGCGGGATCATCACGGCCTGGTACGGGATGAACATCCCGAAGAGGATGAGCGTGAAGACGATGTTCGCGCCCTTGAACGACCAGCGGGAGAGCACGAACCCGTTGAGCGAGCCGAGGAAGGCCGCGATGATCGCGGACGGCACGACCATCTGCACCGTGCGCCAGATGGCGGGGGACAGCGCGGTCCACGCCGTCTGCCAGTTCTCCGTCGTCCACGTCTGCGGGAGCGACCACGCGCGCGCCGGCGACGCGTCGCCCGCGCCCTTGAAGCTCGTCACGAAGAGCACGTAGACGGGGATGAGGACGATGACGAGGAACAGCACGAGCGCCGCGTACTTGAGCGTGCGGCCGACGGAGAAGCGCTCGCGCGGCGTACGGCGCGCGGGTTGGCGCGGCGTGCCGACGACGTCGGGGGCGGGCACGGCCGGCGTCGAGGTGGTCGTCATCGCTTCTCCTGACGGTTGGTGCGGATCAGGTAGGGCACGATGACGACGGCCACGATGATCAGCAGGATCGAGCCGACGGCCGCCGCGTTGGCGTAGTCGAAGCTCGACTTGAAGACGTACATGTCGACGGCCGGAACCTTGGTCTGGTAGTTCGCGGGCTTCGAGATCGACATGATGAGGTCGAACGCCTTGAGCGACATGTGGCCGATGATGATCAGCGCCGAGAGCGCGATGGGCGAGAGCTGCGGGAACAGCACGTGGCGGTACAGCTTCCACTCGCTCGCGCCGTCCATGCGGGCGGCCTCGCGCAGCTCGTCGGGGATGCCGCGGAACCCGGCGAGGAACAGCGCCATGACGTACCCGGAGAGCTGCCAGATCGCGGGGATCGCGATGGCCGTGATGCCCCACGTGACGTTGTTCCACCAGTTGTTCTGCAGGAAGTCGAGCCCGACGATCTGGAACAGCCGGTTGAGGCCGCTCGCCTGCTCGCCCTGGTTCGAGTTGAGCAGCCAGCGCCACACGACACCGGACGCGACGAACGACACGGCCATGGGGAACAGGTAGACGGAACGGAAGATCCCCTCGCCCTTGACGGGCTTGTCCAGCATCCACGCCCACAGGAAGCCCATGAGCAGCGTGCCGGCGAGGAAGACCACCGTGTAGAGCACGAGGTTCTTCAGCGAGTGCTGGAACGCCTCGCTGCCGAGGAGGGCCGTGTAGTTCTCGAACCACACGACGACCGACGGCTTCTGGCCCGTGGCCTGTGCCGCGGTGTGGTTGTCCGTGATCGACGTCTGGAAGTTCGCGCCGATCAGGCCGTAGACGAACACGCCGACGAGGATCAGCGAGGGCGCGAGCAGCAGCAGCGCTGGGCCGGCGCGTCGCAGTGACTTGAGCATGGTGGGTCTTCCCGGTCGTGGGGGCGTGGGCCGCGGCGCGGGGGAGCGCCGGCGTCCCGGGGACGTGTTCCGGCCGCGCGGGTCCGCCGCGCGCCGTCGGGACGTGCCCGACGACGCGCGGCGGCTCCGGCGGAGCGGTGTCAGCCCTGCGCGGTGGCGGCGGCGAGCTCGGACTGGTAGGTCGCGAGGTCGGACCCGCCCGACGTGAACTTGCTCGTCGCGTCGGAGATCGCGTTGAGCGTCGCGACCGGGGCGGCGGCGCCGTGCGCGAGCGAGGAGACGATCGTGTCGTTGCCGAACGACTCGATCGCCGTCTGCTGGTACTCCGAGAACTCCGCGGGGTCGGCGTCGGTGCGGGCCGGGATGGAGCCCTTGGCCTTGTTGAACGCGACCTGGCCCTCGAGCGAGCCCACGGTCTCGAGCCACGCCTTGGCGCCGTCGGGGTGCGGGGCGCCCACCGGGAGGGTGAACGAGTCGGCGAGGAAGTCGAACACGCCGTCGGTGCCCGGGACGGGGAACGCGGTGAAGTCGGTGCCGAGCGTCTTGCCCTGCTCCTCGAACGCCGCGACGGCCCAGTCGCCCATGACGTTGAACGCGGCGTTGCCCTCGATCACCATCTGGGTCGCCTCGGGCCAGTCGAGCCCGTCACGGTCGGTGTTGGTGTAGCTCATGAGCTTCTCGAAGTCCTCGAGGGCGGCCGTGACCTCGGCACCCTCCCAGTCGGTCGAGCCGTCCCACAGGCCGTTGTAGCCCTCGGCCCCGAGGTCCGCGAGGAGCACGGTCTCGAGGAGGTTGACCTGGGTCCAGGTCGTCGCGACCGACAGCGGCGTGACGCCCGCGGCCTTGAGCTTGTCGAGGTCCGCCATCCAGGCGTCGAGGTCCGCGTAGGTCGCGGCCGGGTCGACGCCGTTGGCCTCGAGGACCGTCGGGTTCGCCCAGACCACGTTCGCGCGGTGGATGTTCGACGGGATCGAGTAGATCGCGCCGTCGTCGGACTTGAGGCGGTCCACGAGGTCGGCCGGGAAGACGTCGGTGAGGCCGAACTCGTCGTAGAGCGAGGAGACGTCCTCGATCTGCGCGGCGTCGATGTAGTCCTGGAGCTCGGCACCGGCGTGCGCCTGGAACGTGTCCGGCGGGTCCTGCGCCTGGAGACGGGACTGGAGGAGGTCCTTGGCGGCCGAGCCGGCACCGCCGGCGACCGCGCCGTTGATGAACTCCACGTCGGGGTGCTGCTCCTCGAACACGCCGACCAGCGCGTCGAGACCCGCCTTCTCGGAGCCGGCAGCCCACCAGGTGAACACCTCGACCTCGTCGCCGCCCCCCGAAGCGCCCCCGTCACCGGTGCCCCCGTCACCGGAACCACCGCCGCTGCACGCGGCGAGTGCGAGACCCACGAGGGCGGCCGTCGCCACCGTCGCGCTCGTCCTGCGATCGATTCGCATCGTGATATCCCTACGCCTTCTTCGGTCGTGGGGGACCGGCGGACGACCACGTCGCACCGGCCGGGCGCACCGGCGCGCCCTCGAACCCGAGGCCCATACAACGGCGACCGGCGCTTGATGTCAAGAAATGAACTCAAGCGACGCTGAATCGTGATGTACGCGTCAGAACATGGATCCAAGCCGCCGGGTCGCGTGGGCGGGATCATTCTGACAGCGCTGTCCGATCCCTGTCGAGCCGCCCGCCCCCACCTGGGCGGCGAGGCGCCTCACCTGGAGGGGTACGTCCCGGCGGTATCCTGGCCGACGTGCGCGCTGACCGGGTGACACCGGGCTCGCAGACTTCACTGCGTGAGGCCAACCGAGCCCGGATCGTGAGCGCCGTCCAGCAGCGTGGCTCCCTCACGCAGATCGAGCTGGCCGGCGTCACCGGGCTGTCCCCGGCCACCGTCTCCAACATCGTCAAGGAGCTCACCGGCGCGGGCGTCCTGCACACCTCGCCCTCCACCCGCAGCGGGCGCCGCGCGCTCCAGGTGACCCTCGCGCGCAACCTCGGGCTCGTCGCGGGGGTGCACTTCGGCACGCGCTCGATGCGCGTCGCGCTCGCGGACGCGTCCATGCGCGTGCTGGCCGACCAGCGCATGCCGCTCGCCCCGGACCACCGCGCGGACACCGGCCTCCAGCGCGCCGCGCTGCTCGTGGGGGAGATGGTCGCGTCGGTCGACGCGTCCCCCGAGGAGCTGCTCGCCGTCGGTGTCGGGGTGCCCGCCCCCGTGGACGTGCGCGCCGGGCGCATCGCGACCGTCGGCATGATGCGCGGCTGGGACGGCGTCGTCGTCCCCGAGCTGCTCGAGGCCGAGCTCGGCGCGCCCGTGACGGTGGACAACGACGCCAACCTCGGCGCCCTCGCCGAGACCCGGTTCGGGGCGGCCGTCGGGCACGACGCCGTCGCCTACCTGCGCGTGTCCCACGGCGTGGGCGGCGGGCTCGTCCTCGGCGGGCGCGTCGTGCACGGCCGCGCGGGCGTCGCGGGAGAGATCGGGCACGTGACGATCGACGAGAACGGCCCGGTGTGCCGGTGCGGCAACCGCGGCTGCCTCGAGATGTACGTCGGCGCGGGCGTGCTGCTGTCCATGCTCTCCGAGAGCCGCGGCCACCTCACGCTGCGCGACGTCATCGCGCGGGCCCAGGAGGGGGACCCCGGCTGCCGCCGCGTCCTGTTCGACGCCGGGCAGCACCTCGGTGTCGCGGCCGCGAACCTGTGCAACCTCGTCGACCCGGAGATCGTCGTCGTCGGCGGGCAGCTCGCCGAGGCGGGCGAGGCCCTGCTCGGCCCGCTCCGCACCGCGCTCGAGCAGCGCACGGTCCCGAGCACGGCCGGCCCGGTGCGCGTCGTCGCCTCCGAGCTCGGGTCGGCGGCCGAGGTGCGCGGCGCGCTCGCCGTCGCGCTCGACCTCGCGCGCGTGAGCGGCTCCCTGGGGGTGAGCGCATGAGCGGGGACGGGGCTCGCCCGGGGAACGCCCGCCGTCGTGCGCGGGGCGCGGTGACGACGTCTGTGGCGGCCGTCGTCGTCGCGCTGCTCGCGCTCGCGGGCTGCGCGCCGCCGGAGGAGCCCGCCGGGCCGTCGGAGGGGACCATCGGGCTCCTGCTGCCCGAGGCGAAGACCGCGCGCTACGAGACGACCGACCGCCCGACCTTCGTCGGGGTGGTCGAGCGGCGCTGCCCGTCGTGCGAGGTGCTGTACGCGAACGCCGCCCAGGACGCCGCGAACCAGCAGCAGCAGGCCGAGTCGATGCTCGCGCGCGGCGCGGACGTCCTGGTGCTCGACGCGGTCGACGCCGTCGCCGCGGTGAGCGTCGTCGCCGAGGCCCAGCGCCTCGGCGTGCCCGTCATCGCCTACGATCGCTTCGTCGACGGCGCGGACTACTACGTCTCGTTCGACAACGAGCTCATCGGGTACCTCATGGGGGAGGCGCTCGTCGGCGCGGTCCTCGACCGTGCGGAGCAGGACCCGCCGGCGCAGGGCCGGCGGCCGGGCGTCCTGCTCGTCCAGGGCTCGCCGACCGACCCGAACGCCGCGGAGCTCGCCGCCGGCGCACATCGCGCGCTCGAGGGAGAGGACATCGACGTGCTCGCCGAGTACGACACGCCCGACTGGAGCCCCGACAAGGCGACCGAGTGGGTCGAGGGGCAGCTCACGCAGTACCCGGGTCGCGTCGACGGCGTCTTCGCGGCGAGCGACGGCATCGCGGGCGGCGCCATCGCCGCGATGAAGGCCGCCGGCCTCGACCCGGTGCCGCCCACCACGGGCCAGGACGGCGAGCTCGCGGCCGTCCAGCGCGTCGTCTCGGGCGACCAGTACATGACCGTCTACAAGGCCACGACGCAGCAGGCGCGCACGGCCGCCGAGCTCGCCGTGCGGGTGCTGCGCGGCGAGGACCCGCGCGCGACCGCGGTGATCGACGGCGTCCCGAGCCTCCTGCTCGCGCCGCGCGCGGTCGGCGTCGACGACGTCCGGCGCGTCCTCGTCGACGGCGGCGTCTACACGGTCGACGAGATCTGCACCCCGTCCTACGTCGACGCGTGCGTCGACGCGGGTCTCCTGGAGGCGGCACCGTGAGCGCCCCCGTCCTGACCCTGCGCGGGGTCTCCAAGAGCTTCGGCGGCGTCCGGGCGCTCGTCGACGTCGACGTCGAGGTGCGCGAGCACGAGGTCCTCGCCGTCGTGGGCGACAACGGTGCCGGCAAGTCGACGCTCGCGGGCGTCGTCGCGGGCGCGTTCCGCCCCGACGCGGGCGAGGTGCTGCTCGACGGCGCGCCCGTCGTGCTCGACTCGCCGGCGGCCGCGCGCCAGCACGGGATCGCGGCGGTGTTCCAGCAGCTCGCGCTCGTCGACGACCTCGACGTCGTCGAGAACGTGTTCCTCGGGCAGGAGGTCCTCCACGGGCCGTTCCTCGACGAGATCGCGATGGAGCGCGAGGCGTGGGGCCTGCTCGACCAGCTCGCCGCGACCGTCCCGTCCGTGCGGCAGCCGGTGCGCACGCTCTCGGGCGGCCAGCGGCAGGTCGTGGCGGTCGCGCGCGCCCTCCTCGGGTCGCCGCGCGTGCTCGTCCTCGACGAGCCGACGGCGGCGCTCGGCGTCCGGCAGACGGCCGAGGTCCTCAACCTCATCGAGAAGCTGCGCGAGCGCGGGCACGCCGTCGTCCTCATCAGCCACCAGGCGGGCGACCTCCAGGCCGTCGCCGACCGCATCCTCGTGCTGCGGCTCGGCCGCGTGCACGGCGAGTTCCCGGGCGACACGTCCTACGAGGACCTGCTCGCCGCGATGACCGGCGCCGTGCGCCCGGCGCGCCCGGGCGGACCGAGCGGGAGCACGGGCTGGACCGAGCGAGAGCGGCGCACGGGCGGCACCGGGGCGGTGCACCGATGAGCGTCCCCGGCCGCACCTCGGGCGCGGCGCTCGACCGGCCCCTGACGGGCGCGCTGTCCGGGTCCGTCGTGCAGCAGCTGCGCGGCGCGCACCTCGGCATGCTGCCGATCGTCGCCGCGCTCGTCCTCATCTGGGTCGTGCTCGGCGCGATCAACCCGGCGTTCCTCTCCGCGGAGAACCTCGTCAACCTCACGCTCCAGAGCGCCCCCACGGGGATCATCGCGCTCGGCGTCGTGCTCGTGCTCCTCGTCGGCCAGATCGACCTGTCGGTCGGCTCGGTGAGCGGGCTCGCCGCGGCGGTGCTCGCCGTCGGCACGGTGGGGCTGGGCTGGCCCGTCGGGGTCGCGATCGTCGCGGCGCTGGCCGTCGGGGTCGTCGTCGGGCTCGGCTACGGGCTGCTGTCCACGCGTCTCGGGCTCGCGTCGTTCGTCTTCACGCTCGCGGGGCTCCTCATCTTCGCGGGCGTGCAGCTGCGCGTCCTCGGTCCCAAGGGATCGATCAACCTGCCGTTCGAGTCGTGGCTCGTGCGCACGGTCCAGCAGGGCTTCCTCGCCCCCGCGGTCGCGTGGGGCCTCGTGGTCGTGGTCGTGGCGGGGTACGCCGCGCTGCGCGTGGCCGACCACGTGCGCCGCGTGCGGGCGGAGCTCCCGAGCCCGGGCCTGGGCCGCATCGCGGTCCGCACGGCGGTCCTCGCGGCGGTGCTCGTCGCGACCGTCGCGTACCTCGGCACGGCGCGCGGGATCGGCTACACCGTGGTGCTCTTCGTGGCGCTCGTGGTCGTGGTTGACGTGCTGCTGCGCCGCACGCGGTGGGGACGCTCCGTGCGCGCCGTCGGGGGCAACCGGCGCTCCGCGCTCCTCGCGGGCGTCGCGGTGCGCCGCACGGTCGTCTCGTGCTTCGTCGCGTGCTCGACGTTCGCCGCGCTCGGCGGCGTCCTCGCCGCGGGACGGCTCGCGGCGGCGAACCAGGGGACCGGCGCGGCGGACACCTACCTGACGGCGATCGCGGCCGCGGTCATCGGCGGCACGAGCCTGTTCGGCGGGCGCGGGAGCGCGTGGTCGGCGCTGCTCGGCGTGCTCGTGCTCCAGTCCATCGCGAACGGGCTCACGCTGCTCAACCTCGACACGGCCACGCGGTACATCGTGACCGGAGCGGTCCTGCTGCTCGCTATCGTCGTCGACATGCTGATTCGTGGTCGACGGGAGGTCTGAGATGGTGATGCAGGGGGAGAGCGCGGGGACGGTCCCGCCGGGCGAGGTCGGGGTCGTGGTGCCCGACACCCCGACGGAGGCGGCCGTGGCGCGTCCGCACGGCGGACGCGGAGGTCGGCGCCCGACGCTCGCCTCCGTCGCGGAGGTCGCCGGCGTGAGCCTCAAGACGGCGTCGCGCGTCCTCAACGACGAGCCGAACGTCGCGCCGCAGACGCGCGCGAGGGTCCAGGAGGCCGCGCAGCGGCTCGGCTTCCGGCGCAACGCCGTGGCCGCGGACCTCGCGCGCGGCGGCTCGTCGCGGCTCGTCGGCTTCGTCACCGGCGACCTCGCGAACCCGTTCTACTCCGCGCTGGCCAGCGGTATCGAGCGCGAGCTCCGCCACCACGGCCTCCAGCTCATCACCACGAGCTCGGACGAGGAGCCGGAGCGCGAGCGGTCGCTCACCGAGGCGCTCGTCGAGCGCCGCGTCGGCGCGCTCGTCGTCACCCCGACGTCGACGGACCACTCGGGCCTGCGCCGCGAGCTCGAGGACGGCCTGCCGGTCGTGTTCATCGACCGCCCTGCGCGCGGCGTCGAGGCGGACACGGTCGTCATCGACAACCGCGGGGGAGTGCGCGACGCCGTGACGCACCTCCTCGCGCACGGGCACCGCCGGATCGCGCTCGTGGGCGACGTGTCGCGCCTGTGGACGTTCCAGGAGCGTCGCGACGAGTTCGTCGCGACGCTGCGGGCCGCGGGCGTCGAGGACCCGGGCCGCTACGTGCGGGACGGCGCGCACGACGCCGACCTCGCGCGCGTGTTCGTCGCGGAGCTCCTCGCCCTGCCCGAGCCGCCGACGGCCTTCGTCACGGCGAACAACAAGATCACGGTCGGCGCGCTCCACGCGCTGCGCGACCGCGAGTCGACGGGCGGGGCGGCGGACGTCGCGCTCGTCGGCTTCGACGACTTCGAGCTCGCAGACCTGCTGCACGTGACGGTCGTGGGGTACGACGTCGTCGAGATGGGCCGGCAGGCGGCGGCGCTCGCGGTGTCCCGTGCCGAGAACCCGGAGCTCGCCCCACGGCTCGTCGTGGTGCCGACGCGGCTTGTCGTCCGCGGCACGGGGGAGGTCCCCGGCCCCGGGGCCTAGGTGTGGCCGCGGTGCCCGTGCGCGTGTCGGTGCGAGCACGGTCGTGCTGACGGCGCGCGACGCCCTCGGCGGTCGAGCGGGTAGCGCGAAAGTCACACCGAGCGTGACTTTCGCGCCCGAGGGTCCTCTCGTCCGCGCCCTCCCGGCGGGGCCCTGGCCGCGTTGACAAAGCCCGGAACCGACGCATAGGTTCAGGTCGCCCCTGACAACGCTTCCCCCCTGCGCGTTGTCAGGGGCACCCCTGCAGCCTGACAGCGCTGTCAGACGATCGAAGGAGATCGCGGCATGACCAGACCACTCCCGTCCGGACGCGCGGTCGCGCGGTCCGGCAGCGGCCGCGCCCGGCCTCTCGGCCTCGTGCTCGCCGCCGCTCTCGCCGTCCCGCTCGGAGTGCCTCTCGCGGCCCCCGCGGGAGCTCTCGCCGCCGCTCCCGCCGCGGCCGCCGAGCCGGGCGACTTCTCGTCGTCGTTCGAGTCCGGCGACCCGGCGGCGCTGCCCACCACGGTGGCCGAGCGCGACGGCGCGCCCTGGCAGGCGAACGTCGGCTCGTTCACGGCCGGCCTGCCCGGGAGCGTCCTCGGGCAGCTGAAGGGCGTCACGGCGAGCGCGCAGAACCTGCCCAACGAGGGCGCGGCGAACCTCGCCGACGGCAGCTCGGGCACCAAGTGGCTCGCGTTCGCGTCGACCGGCTGGGTCCGGTACGAGTTCGCCGAGCCCGTCTCGTTCGTCGCGTACACGATGACCTCCGGCGACGACGCCGCCGGTCGCGACCCGAAGACCTGGACGGTCGAGGGGTCGAACGACGGGTCCACGTGGGCCGCGCTCGACCGCCGGACGGACGAGGACTTCCCGAACCGCCAGCAGACGCGCACGTTCGAGCTCGAGGCGCCCACCGCGGCGTACACGTACCTGCGCCTCAACGTCACGGCGAACTCGGGCGACTCCATCGTCCAGCTCGCCGGGTGGGACCTCTCGGCCGACCTGAGCGCCGGCCCGTCCGCGGCCCCCATGACGACGAAGGTCGGCACCGGGCCGCGCGTCAGCTTCACCAACAAGGCGGGCGTCGGGTTCTCCGGCCTGCACTCGCTCCGGTACGACGGCTCGCACCTCGCCGACGGCGAGACCTACGCGACGAACGTGCTCTACGACGACGTGGACGTCGTCGTCGGCGAGGACACGCGCCTGAGCTACACGATCTTCCCCGAGCTGCTCGACGACCTGCAGTACCCGTCGACGTACGCGGCGGTGGACGTCCTGTTCACCGACGGGACCTACCTGTCCGACCTCGGCGCGCGCGACGCGCACGAGACGGTCGCGACCGCGCAGGCGCAGGGCGAGGGCAAGATCCTCTACGCCGACCAGTGGAACTCGGTGCGGGTCGACCTCGGCGACGTCGCCGCGGGCAAGACCGTGGACCAGGTGCTGCTCGGGTACGACAACCCGGGCGGTCACGCCGGGACGAAGTTCGCGGGCTGGCTCGACGACGTCGCGATCACGGCGGAGCCGGCCACGATCGACGGGTCGAGCCTCGCCAACTACGTGGACACGCGCCGCGGCACGCTCGCGTCGGGCAGCTTCTCGCGCGGGAACAACATCCCCGCAACGGCGACGCCCAACGGGTTCAACTTCTGGACGCCGTACACGAACGCCTCCTCGCAGAGCTGGCTGTACGAGTACCACAAGGCCAACAACGCCAACAACAAGCCCGTCCTCCAGGGCTTCGGGATCTCGCACGAGCCGAGCCCGTGGATGGGCGACCGCAACCAGCTGACGTTCCTCCCGTCGACGGCGTCGGGGACGCCCGACGCCACGCTCTCGACGCGCGGCCTCGAGTTCGACCACGCGGACGAGACGGCGCGGCCGGACTACTACGGGGTCACGTTCACCAACGGGTCCGCGATCGAGGCGACGCCCACCGACCACGGCGCGGTGCTCCGCTTCAGCTACCCCGGAGCCAAGGGCCACGTGCTCGTGGACAAGGTGGACGGCTCCTCCAAGCTCACGTACGACCAGGCCACGGGCACGATCTCCGGCTGGGTCGAGAACGGCTCGGGCCTGTCCGTGGGCCGCACGCGCATGTTCGTCGCCGGCACCTTCGACCGTAGTCCGACGGCGGTCGGGACGGCGGCGGGCAACCGTGCGGACGCGCGCTTCGCGACGTTCGACACGTCGTCCGACAAGACGGTCGAGCTGCGCGTCGCGACGTCGTTCATCAGCCTCGACCAGGCGCGCAAGAACCTCGACCTGGAGGTGACGGGCAAGACCTTCACGGAGGTCAAGGCCGCCGCCGCGCAGGCGTGGAACGACCGCCTGGGGGTCATCGAGGTCGAGGGCGCGAGCGAGGACCAGCTCGTCACGCTGTACTCGAACCTCTACCGCCTCAACCTGTACCCGAACTCGCAGTTCGAGAACACGGGCACGGCGCAGGAGCCGGTGTACAAGTACGCGAGCCCGGTCTCCGCGACCACCGGCTCGGCGACGGACACGCAGACCAACGCGAAGGTCGTCGACGGCAAGATCTACGTGAACAACGGGTTCTGGGACACGTACCGCACGGCCTGGCCGGCGTACTCGCTCCTCTACCCGGAGCTCGCGGCCGAGCTGGTCGACGGGTTCGTCCAGCAGTACCGCGACGGCGGCTGGATCGCGCGCTGGTCCTCGCCGGGCTACGCCGACCTCATGACGGGCACGAGCTCCGACGTCGCGTTCGCCGACGCGTACCTCAAGGGCTCGCTCCCCACGGGCACCGCGCTCGAGGCGTACGACGCCGCGCTGCGCAACGCGACCGTCGCGCCGCCGAGCAACGCCGTGGGCCGCAAGGGCCTGCAGACCTCGCCGTTCCTCGGGTTCACGCCGGAGTCCACGCACGAGTCCGTGTCGTGGGGCCTGGAGGGCCTGGTCAACGACTTCGGCATCGGCAACATGGCTGCCGCCCTGGCGGAGGACCCGGCGACGCCGGACGAGCGCCGCGAGACGCTGCGCGAGGAGTCCGCGTACTTCCTCGAGCGGGCCACGCACTACGTCGAGCTGTTCGACCCCGAGGTCGACTTCTTCGTGCCGCGGCACGAGGACGGCTCGTGGGCCGTCGAACCGGAGACGTACAACCCGGAGGCCTGGGGCGGCGGGTACACCGAGACGAACGGCTGGAACTTCGCGTTCCACGCCCCGCAGGACGGCCAGGGCCTGGCCAACCTCTACGGCGGCAAGCAGGGCCTCGAGGACAAGCTCGACGAGTTCTTCTCCACGCCGGAGAAGGGCGCCGGCAACGGCGGCATCCACGAGCAGCGCGAGGCGCGCGACGTGCGCATGGGCCAGTGGGGCATGAGCAACCAGGTGTCGCACCACATCCCGTGGCTCTACGACGCCGCGGGCGCGCCGTCGAAGGCGCAGGAGAAGGTCCGCGAGGTCACCCGCCGCCTGTTCGTGGGCAGCGAGATCGGCCAGGGCTACCCGGGCGACGAGGACAACGGCGAGATGTCGTCGTGGTGGATCTTCGCCTCGCTCGGCTTCTACCCGCTCCAGGTCGGCTCGGACCAGTACGCGGTCGGTTCGCCGCTGTTCGACAAGGCGACCGTGCACCTGCCGGACGGCGACCTCGTCGTCAACGCCGAGAACAACTCGGTCGACAACGTCTACGTGCAGTCCCTCGCGGTGGACGGCGAGGCCCGCACCTCGACGTCGCTCTCGCAGGCCGACCTCTCGGGCGGTGCGACGCTGGACTTCGTCATGGGTCCGGAGCCGTCGGACTGGGGCACGGGCGAGGACGACGCGCCGCCGTCGCTCACCGAGGGCGACGAGCCCCCGACGCCGGTGCAGGACGCGACGACCGCGGGTCTCGGCACGACGACCGTCGCCGACGGCGACGCGACCACGAGCGCCGCGGCGCTCACGGACAACACGTCCGGGACGCGCACGACGTTCGCCACCACGACGCCGTCGATCACGTGGGCGGGCAACGGCATCCGCCCGACCGTCGGGTCGTACACGCTGACCTCCGGGGCGAGCGGGACGGCGTCGCCGTCCGCGTGGACCCTCGAGGGCTCCGACGACGGCGAGACGTGGACGACGCTCGACGAGCGGTCCGGCGAGCAGTTCCGCTGGGCCCTGCAGACGCGGCCGTTCACGGTCGCCGAGCCGACGGCGTTCGCGCGGTACCGGTTGACGGTGGCCGCGACGTCGGGCTCCGGCGCGCTGTCGCTCGCCGAGGTCGAGCTCCTCGCCGACCCGAAGGAGTCGGGGGCCGAGGAGCTCACCCTCTCGGCCGCGCCGGACCGTGACGGCGTCACGGGCCGCGAGGTCTCGGGCTCGTTCGCGACCCTCACCGGGGTCGAGGGCGACGTCGCGGCGCTCGACGTGCAGGTCGCGTTCGGCGACGGCTCCGAGCCGGTCGCCGGGACGCTGCGGGCGGGCGCGTTCGGCGGGTACGCGGTGGACGCCGCGCACACGTGGACCGCACCCGGCGTCTACCCCGTGACCGTCACGGTCTCGGGCGAGGGGATCGAGACCGTCTCGACCTCCTCGTACGTCAACGTCTCCCTCCTGCGCGAGGGCTCGCTGCTCGCCGCGTACGACAACGTCTGCATCGGCGACGCCGGGACGACGGTCGGCTCGTGCGACGGCCAGGGCGTGTTCTTCGACCGGGCGCAGCTCGCGGCCAAGGGCTTCGTCCAGGGCGAGCGCGCGACGGTGCCGGGCACGGACCTCGCGTTCGACGTCCCGGCGGTCTCCGCCGGTCAGCCGGACAACGCGACGGGCGACGGGCAGACCATCGAGCTCGACGTCCCCGCGGACGCGGAGCAGCTCTCGGTGATCGGCACGGGCACGGAGAAGAACCAGCAGGCCACCGGCACGCTGACCTTCGACGACGGCTCGACCCAGCCGATCGACCTGAGCTTCGGCGACTGGTCGGGCGCGGCCCGCAACCCCGTGTTCGGCAACATCCCCGTCGCGGTGACGGACAGCCGCCTCCGCGGCGGCAGCCCGCAGACCGGCACCCCCGCCGCGTTCTTCGCGACGGCGCCGATCACGCTGCCCGAGGGCAAGCGGCCCGTGAGCATCACGCTCCCGGACCAGCCGGGCGAGCTCTCGCGCGACGGCCGCATCCACGTGGTCGCGGTCGCGCACGACGGCACGTTCGCCGAGCACCCCGCGCTCGAGGTCACGGCCGCGGAGGGCGTGACGCTCGCCGTCGGGCAGACCACGGACGTGGCGCTCGCCCAGGTGGCCGGCGGCCGCGAGGGCGCCGACCTCCGGGCGGCGGTCACGTGGGGCGACGGGTCCGACGTCGCGGCCGGCACGGTGAGCGACGGGTCGGTCTCCGGCTCGCACGCCTACACGGCGGCCGGGACGTACACGGCGTACGTCGTGGTCGACGACGGCTGGACCAGCCAGGTGGTCGAGGTCCCCGTGACCGTGACCGAGGCGGAGCCGGCGCTCGCCGTCGACGTCACGGTGAGCACCCGCTGCCTCGCCGGCAAGGCGTACGTCGCGGTCCGCGCCGAGAACGGCGAGGACGTGCCGCTCGCGATCCGGCTCGTCACGCCGTTCGGCACCAAGGAGGTCGCGGCCGTCGCGCCGGGCGCCAACGCCTACCAGTCGTTCGCGACGCGGGCCGCGGCGGTCGAGGCCGGCACCGTCACCGTCGAGGCGACGCGCGGCACCGGCGACGAGGAGGTGACGGCGTCGATCCAGGCCGACTACGCCGCCGTGACCTGCGGCTGAACCCCTGAGCCCGCCCCGCCCCGCGTCCGACCGGGGTGAGGCAGGCATGCACCACCGGCGGTGCCCCGGGATGATCGTCCCGGGGCACCGCGCCGTACGGGCACCGCGCCCGGTGCGGCGCCACGCACCCAGCACGAGAAGGACCGAGAGATGACCGAGCACCCGACCGAGCAGCCCACGCCAGCGACCGACCTGCGGCGCTGGCGTCGCGAGCAGCTCGCCGACCTGCTGCGCTTCGGCGAGGCGTCGCTGCGCGCGGACGGCGCCGCGCAGTGGCTCGACGACGACGGGCGCCCCGACCTGTCGCAGCCGGTGCACACGTGGATCACGTCGCGCATGGCGCACGTGTACGCGTTCGCGTCGCTCCTCGGCGTGCCGGGGGCGGGGGAGCGGGCCGACGCCGCGCTGCACGGGCTACGGGCGGTGCTCGTCGACGCCGAGAACGGCGGCTGGGTCTCGTCGCGCGGCCCCGCGCGGCGCCCGGGCGACGGCCACGACCCGGCGGCGGGCGAGGCCGTCCCGGTGGACGGGACGAAGAGCGCCTACGCGCACGCGTTCGTGGTGCTCGCCGCGGCGTCGGGCACGATCGCGGGCCGCGAGGGCGCGCGCGAGCTGCTCGACGCGGCGCTCGCCGTGCTCGACGAGCGGTTCTGGGAGCCCGGACCGCGGATGCACGCCGACGAGTGGTCGCGCGACTGGACCGTGCTCGACGAGTACCGCGGCGTCAACGCGAACATGCACTCCGTCGAGGCGCTCCTCGCCGCGCACGACGCGACGGGCGACCCCGAGTGGCTCGCGCGCGCGGCGTCGGTCGCGGACCGCGTCGTGGGGTGGGCGCGCGAGAACGCCTGGCGCATCCCCGAGCACTTCGACGCCGGCTGGAACCCCCTGCCGGACTACAACGCGGACCGCCCCCGCGACCCCTTCAAGCCCTACGGGTCGACGCCGGGCCACGGCCTGGAGTGGGCACGCCTGCTGCTCCAGGTCGACGTCGCGGCCGGGACCCCCGGCGCCCGCACCGACGCGGCGGTCGCCCTCTTCGACCGGGCCGTCGCGGACGGCTGGGACGGCGAGCACGGCGGCGGCTTCGTGTACACGGTCGACTGGTCGGGCACGCCGGTCGAGCCCCGGCGCTACCACTGGGTCGCGGCGGAGGCCGTCGCGGCCGCCGACGTGCTGGGCCGCGTCACGGGCGACCCTCGGTTCGCCGAGGCCGCCGCGGGCTGGTGGGAGTGGATCGACGAGCACCTCGTCGACCACGAGCGCGGGTCGTGGCACCACGAGCTCGACACCGCCAACCGGCCCGACGGCGTCACGTGGGTCGGCAAGCCCGACGTCTACCACGCGGCCCAGGCCGTGATCCTGCCCGACCTGCCGCTCACCGGCTCCCTCGCCGCCTCGGCCAAGGCCGCGGGCAGCATCCTGGGCTGACGC